>PWND01000187.1 GCA_003557965.1 Bacteroidales bacterium
AGCATTTCCGTTGAACGAAAAAAAATGGAAGAGTTTACTTCCCGCTCTTTTTTTGGAAACCGCCAGATAGAAAATATTGGGTGGGAAATTAATGTAAGGAACAACAAAAGTGAAAAAATTACTCTTAACATTATTGACCAGATACCTATATCAACACATAAAGATATAGATATAAGACTTGAGAATAAGTCGCATGCCAATCATGAAGAAGATACCGGCATGCTCAGGTGGAGTATTGTCCTTAATCCATCAGAAAGCAAAAGCCTTAAATTTAATTATAACGTAAGGTATCCGAAAGACAAGAGATTGATACTTGAATAATGATTTAACACATTTCATTTATCAAAAAGTTATAGTCATCTTCAGACAGGCTGTGTTCAAGCCCGCTTACTTTATTGTTTGCCATAACATTGCAGAGTTCGGCTTTAGCCTGCTCATCAAGAATTATTCCGGCTTCTGAAAGTTTCAGGGGGCTGCCAATATTTATAAAAAACTGTTCAAGTTTATAAATAGTTTCATCAATATCAGCAGTATTAAAAAGGCTTTGTCCAAGGCTGGATATTTTACCCGGTATTCTGTCTTTTTGAAGCTTTAACCATGCAGGATAAGCTATTGACAGAGATGCACCATGGGCTATATCATACAATACGCTAAGGCAGTGCCCTATAGCATGTGTTCCCCAGTCAGGCGATTCTTTGCCAACGAATGTCATGCCGTTTAATGCACAGGTGGAAGCATACATTATCTTTGCTCTTAATTCATAATTGTTGAGATTATCAACTAATTCTCCACCGTATTCCAGAGCTTCTTTAATTATTGAAATGGAAAACCTGTCGCTTAGTTCAGCTTCACCTTTACCAAAATAGGCTTCCAGGCAGTGTGCAATCAGGTCAACAATTCCGTATGCCGTGTAGTCTTTTGGGACACTAACGGTAAATCCGGGATCAAGAAAACTGCTTTTTGGATACATTAGCTTATGTCCGAAACCTATTTTCTTTTTCTCTTCATTATTTTGGATGACAGCATAGGGGTTCATTTCTGTGCCGGTTGCTGCAAGCGTCAAAACTGACATTATAGGCAAGGCAGTAACAGGCTTCACTTTTCCTGTCATAAATTGCCAGGCAGGATTTGACTGGGGTATTGTGATGGCAATTACTTTTGCACTGTCAATAACACTTCCACCACCTATACCTATCACTAAATTCACGCCATGCTTACGGCCTGTTTCGGCTGCACTTTCAATATCTTCAATTATTGGGTTGGGTTTTATACCCGGATACTCTACTACATCAACAGATGCTTTGCCAAGGCTTGCTAATGCTTCATCATAAGCGCCACTACTCTTAACAGAGCCTTTGCCGTAAACTAATAAAGCTTTCTTTCCATGTTTTGAAGCTTCTCTGCCAAGCTTGTCCAGAACACCACTGCCAAAATGAAGTTTTACCGGGTTGTATAACGTGAAAGAATTCATGAAAAAGATATTTTAATTATTAAAATTATTCCCGAAAAGTTTATTAGTTAAACAACTATGAATGTTTACGGGAAAGTTATTGTAATGTAAAAACCTTGAAATGGATACGAATATGCATTAATTTATTTTTACAAACTTTAATGTTTTGTCAATTGTTTTGCCGGAAATATTTACAATATATATTCCGTTTGGAAGATCAGAAATATTAATATAATGGGTTTTTTCTCCTTTTGATTTTTTAGAAAACAAAGTGCTTCCATGCAAATTCATAACTTTTAAAGTATAGTGTGAATGATAGAATACTTCTACATTTAGTTTGTTATTTGCGGGATTTGGAAAAACTATGGCTTTAATATTATGTTTATCCTGATTAACAATGTTGGTGCCTGACGGGTCGTACCCGTGGTGCGATACTGTATTTGTCTCAGCGGGGTCAAGCCATGGTTTTAGCTGGTTGTTTTCTGATGAGCCGTTTGTATCCCAGTGAAATCCAAATTTTCCATAAAAATCTTCACCTCCTGTATTTGCGCAACTGGAGTTTCCGCCAACTAAGGTTCCAATAATCTGATGGCTGCTGTTAAAAATCGGCGAGCCTGATGAGCCTCCTTCAGTAACTCCATGTCCTGATGCTGTACTTACCCACGTAACACCCCAGCAAGAGCCATTTGCCATTGTCTCATTTCCTACCGTAACTGTTACATGCCTTAAAGGACTTGTATATGTTGATATTTTTTTTACATCTCCTGAAGGATGGTGAATACTTACTCCCGATAAGCTTGGAACATTGCTTCTGCTCCAGCCGTTAAAGTATGGCTCCCATGCCGCCGGCGGAGAAGAGTTTAACTCTACTAACTGGAAGTCGGAGCCTCCACTAAGTTCGCCTGAAGCTATTTTACTTGCACCCGTAATCATATGATTTGGTGGCGAGCCTGTATTAGCGCAACCCGGACGCTCATAATTAAAATAAAACTGCCATAGATTTCTGTTAGCAGCCGAAGCACTGCCTCCGCAATGATCGGCAGTAAGAAAATATGGTGTGGCATCATTATTCGTATTATTTACCAGGCTTCCTGTACAAAAATACCAATTAGCACCTTCCAGGTAAAGCATTTTTGCAACTCCTCTTTTCTCTTTTTGCCAGTCACTACCTTCAGGGCAGTTGATGTTAACATTACACGCCCCTGCATCTCTCAGCTCACTGATTGAACCAAACGGGCCGCTACTAACGTAGTTGTATAAAATGTTATCTATATTAAACCGGAATTCAGGAGAAGGATATTGACTGTCAATCCCTTCCTGCAAGTACTGGTTATATTCTACAATTAATACATCACCTGGTAATAAGTGAGTTGAGAAAAATTTGTTTTTATTGTTGTTTTTTGATGTAAAAGCTCCGATTATATGCTCTTCTGACTCATCATATACAAATAAACCGGCATTTTCAGGCATGTTAAAATCATCAATAATTAAACTCAATGACTTTGCTCCCGGAGAATGTATTTTTACTCTCCAGATTAAAGTGCCGCAGTTTAGAGTATCCCATGTTCCTGAGTTTTGAGGGTTTAGCCCGGCCTTAAATGAAATGCCTGCACGCATTGGCATGCCAATCATGTTGTTGAAACTGTCTTCATTATGTATTTTCTCCCAGTCGGGGTTGTCATAAATAATATAGGCTTCAAGTGTTTTTAGCTCTAAACCTGTATATTTATTTTGAGAATTATAATTTATGTCGTTTTGTGTTTCAATACTTTTGGGTGTGCCGCCAAAACTTAATTGCGAGTAAGCACTGTTAGCATAAAAAATTAGGCTTATAGCCAGCGTGATTAAAAACTTATTTCTCATTGTTAGGGTTTTATTTGTTATTACTACAAAAGTACTCTTTTCTGAATTTATAGTGATAAAAAATTTTTAATATGAATTGACTTTGTGCAGTAAAGTTTTTATTAAAGTCCTCCTCTTAATAAAGTGAGATAAATTTTATTTTAATAAACATATAAATAAAAAAATAATTAATATATTTGAAATCTATCACATTGAATAGCAGTACAGAAATTACTTCAACTTTTTTGAGTATGAAAACATTATTATTTGCTATATTAACCGGCCTTTTTTACTTAATAATTAATACATCATGCTCACAATTTAGCGAAAAGGTTATTGATGATGAAAATAATGAAGCCAATAAGTCAAAAGTAGATTCAATAAATCAAAAGGCTTTTAGTAAATTATCCAATAATCCTGATAAAGCATATTCAATGGCCAGTAATGGCTATGATTTGGCTATGAAGCAGAACTATAAAAAGGGCCTTGGACAATCCTTAAAAATTATAGCTGAATATTACTTCAGAAAGGGTGAAATTGATAGTGCATTAGTTGCGTACGGCAATAGTATAGCCCATTATAAATTACTGCCCGATAAAAAATTATTAATTAATTCATATATAAGAAAGGCACAGCTTTTTAATACTGTAGGTAAGCCTGATTCTGCATGGGTTTATTATTCACTATCAAAAGATTTGCTTAAAGCAGATTCATGCCCATCTCTGAAAGCAAAAGTATATTATAGCATTGGTGATATGCACTTTAGAACCGGAGATTACTTAAATGCTATGAAATACCAGTTGGATGCATACAGATTTGCTGAGTTGGCTGAGGATACCACAGCCTTATCTATTATTAGCGGAAATATTGGAAATATATATTTCAGGCAGGAAAACTATGAAAATTCATATAAATATCACAGAGAATCACTTGAAAAGAAAATTGAGCTGGATGATAAGCGTGGCATTGCAGTTTCGTATAATAATCTTGG
>PWND01000337.1 GCA_003557965.1 Bacteroidales bacterium
AACATATTATGATGCATTAAAACTAGCCGAAAAAGAAAATAATAAAATGCTGATGAGTACAGCTCTTGTT
Source organism: Bacteroidales bacterium (assembly GCA_003557965.1). Lineage (GTDB taxonomy): Bacteria > Bacteroidota > Bacteroidia > Bacteroidales > UBA7960 > PWND01. The sequence goes on from PWND01000337.1 coordinate 71, forward strand.
AATTTAGGCAGTTGTTATCACTACATTGCCAGAACGAAAACCGATATTAGCCACAGATATGAAAAATTAATGAAAGCATTAAGCAATTATAATGAATCTTTGGAATTGAAAAGGGAAATTAACGATATCGTTGGAATTAGCGGGCTTTATATAAATATTGGAAATATTTATGAAGACCTTGAAAACTTTAGCACAGCAGAAATCTATTTTAATAAATCAATACAAATATCAGAAAAAGCAGGATTGACACACATGTACGTAAAAGCATACAATAGCCTTGTGTCATTGCTTATTAAATCCGGTTATTATAGTAAAGCTATAAAGAAAGCAAATGCTTCCTTAGATATTGTAAAGGAAAATGAATATTTGGTAGAAGAAAACTTTTTATATAGTCAACTCAGACAAGCATATTATAAAATTGGTGATTGTGATAAAGCTATGGAGTATGTTGATTTATATTTATATACAAAAGACAGCATATTTAGTATTGACAAAGAAAAAATAATGCAGGATTTACACATTCGCTATGAAACTGAAAAAAAACAACAAGAGATTGAAACTCAGCAACTGATTATTGACAAACAAAAGCTTGAAAGTAAAAGGCAAAACTTGATAAGGAATACCTTATTAACCGGAGCTGGCATTTTTGCTATATTGTTTTTATTAGTATTTGCAGGATACAGGCAAAAAATACGCAGCAATAAACTAATAAGTGAAAAAAACACTTCTTTAGAACAAGCTAATGAAGAAATCAGGTCTCAAAAAGAAGAAATTGAGTCGCAACATATTATAGTTGTTAAACATAAAAACTATATCGAAAATCAAAAAAAGAAAATTGATGACTCTATTTTATATGACAGGCATATTCAATCAGCCTTACTGACTTCTGAAAGTAACTTGAACAGCTTAGTAAAAGAATACTTTTTAGTGTTTTTACCTAAAGAAGTTGTGTCAGGTGACTTTTACTGGGCTGCTAAGCTGAATAACAAAACAATAATTGCTGTGGCTGATTGCACCGGGCATGGTGTTCCCGGTGCATTTATGAGTATTTTAGGAACCAGCTTATTAAATGAAATTGTTAAAAGACAGGAAGTTAGTGAACCGGCTGAAATCCTTTCCAGGCTGAGAAACTCCATAATAGAGTAAATGGTTCACAACTCTGATGAAGATATGAAAAGAGAGGGAATGACTATTAGTATAGTTACTTTTGATAATAATTCGAATAAATGCTTGTGGGCAGGAGCCAGAAATCCCACATGTATATTCAGGAAAGAAAAAAATATAATTGAAAATTTACAGCCTGATAATACATCCATCGCAATGCATTTGAAAATGAAAGAATTTACTACCCATTCTATAAATATTGATAAAGGCGATGTAATATATATGTATTCTGATGGAATAACTGATCAGTTTGGAGGCCCGCAAGGAAAAAAGTTCTCTTCAAATCAATTTAAAGAATTACTAAAAAATATTTCATCAAAACCTCTTAGCGAACAAAAAGAAAGTATTGAAAAGGCATTGGATAACTGGAGAAACCCAAATAATGGAGATTCTTACGAACAGATTGATGATATTACTGTTCTGGGCATACAGGTTTAAGATTTTTATGATGAAAATGAATGCCACTTTAGGCCTTTGAATTATATTTATTTTGTTTTATTGTTTAAAATAGTTAGGTAATTAATTTATTTTATTACCTTTGCTGCGTTATTTTTATTATCAACATTATTATTTATTTAATTTATGAAACAAGGAACAGTTAAATTTTTTAATAAAACCAAAGGATATGGTTTTATTAAAGAAAATGAAAGCGAAAAAGAATTTTTCGTACATGTATCTGGTTTAATTGACCAGATTGAAGATGGCGATGAAGTAACTTTTGATCTTGAAGAAGGTAAAAAGGGGTTGAATGCTGCTAATGTTAAACTCCTTTAATATATAAAAGTTTAAGGAAGTTTAAGAAAAAGGTTGCTTTTAAAGCAACCTTTTTTTTTGGTTGCACAAACAGGATAATGAAAACAATTATTAACTTTGCCCATGTAATAAAATTGTTGTTTTAAAGTTAATTTAATAAGTAACAAAAAACCAAAATTGATGATAAATAATATATTACTTCAGGTGCAGCTAAATGGACAAGAACAAGCTGCTGATACTTTGGAGGCAATGCCTGCACATGAAACCTTATCCTTATTTAGCCTTGCACTGAAAGGTGGATTCGTTATGATTCCTCTTGCTGTATTGCTGGTAATTGCTGTTTATATCTTCTTTGAAAGATACTTTGCAATTAGAAGAGCTTCCGATGATGAAACAAACTTTATGAACAATATTAGGGATTTTATTTACGAGGGTAGAGTGGATAGCGCAAAAGCCTTATGTAAAAATAATAATTCCCCGATTTCAAAAATGATTGCTAAAGGGGTTGTGAGAATAGGACGGCCACTGAACGATATAAATGCTGCAATCGAAAATGTTGGTAAGCTTGAAGTTGCAAAACTTGAAAAGAATATTGCTTTTCTATCAACAGTAGCCGGAGTAGCTCCCATGATGGGGTTCTTGGGTACTGTTATAGGCATGGTAAGAGCATTTTATAACATGGCCATGGCAGGAGGAAATATTGACATTACTGCCCTTGCCGGTGGTATATACGAAGCTATGATAACAACTATTACAGGCCTAATTGTCGGTATTATCGCATTTATATGCTATAATATACTGGTTAGTAAAATTGAAAAAGTGATTTTTATTCTCGAAGCACGGGCTACAGAGTTTATGGATTTACTCCATGAACCGGCTTCTTAATAATTATATATTATGGCAATCAGACTTAGAAATAAAAGAAATACACAAATGAACATGGCTTCCATGTCTGACCTTGTGTTTTTATTGCTTATATTTTTCATGCTTACATCCACGCTTATTGCGCCACATGCTATTAAGCTGTTGCTGCCTGCCAGCGAAAGCAGAACTATGGCAAAGCAAACAGTTACTTTATATATTGATGATGCCACTCAAATATACCTGGAAGAAAGGCCTGTTGATTTAAATACATTGCATATTGGATTAATTGATAAGTTAGGAGCGGAAACAGAAGGATCTGTCGTTTTAAGAAGCGACAAAACTGTTCCAATACAAAGTGTTGTTAGTGTTATTGATGTAGTAAATAAAATAAATGCTGATAAAGGAACTAAGCATAAAGTAATTTTGGCTACACAGCCAAATTAGTGTTATTGAAAACATATTTATGGAACCTTATAAGAAAATAGATAAAACAAAAGCAGTATTAGGTACAATAATATTCCATTTATTATTGTTGTTGCTATTGCTGTTTTCAGCACTAAGGACTCCATTGCCTTTACCCGAAGAAGAAGGCGTTTTAATTGCTATTGGGCATACCGATTACGGAATTGGAGAGAGGCCGCCACAAACATCGCCGCCGCCTACTCCTTCTACAACACCTGAATCGCAAGCTGCTGCTGATGACGTTGCTACACAAACTACCGAAGAAACTATTGCTATGCCTGAAGCAACAGAAGAAACTGACACCAGACCGGAACCGGACCCAACGCCACAACCTACACAACCTGACCCGCAGCCGCAAGTTGACGATGAACCGGAAGAAGAACCTGAACCTGAAGTTGATGAAAGAGCTTTGTTCCCGGGAAGGGACTCAAGAAGTGATGAAGATGAAAGCAGGGGCGACACCGGTGACCCCGGATTTCAAGGCAGGCCTGACGGACATGCTGATGGTGAAGCAACAGAAGGTGGCGGTATTGGGGAAGGTGTGGAGTTTAGCCTCTCAGGACGAAAAGCTAATTACCTGCCAATACCTGATTATACTACAGCAGCACAGGGAAGAGTTGTTGTTTCTATTACTGTTAACAGAAATGGACAGGTTACCAGGGCCTCAGCCGGCGCAAGAGGTACAACCACTACCGACAGAACTCTCTGGAGACTCGCTGAAGATGCTGCTAAAAAGGCCCGGTTTGATATTAAACAAGATGCCCCGGAAGAACAAACCGGTACAATTACTTATAACTTTATCCGAATTAACTAAATCTGCCAAATCTACTTAATATTAAAATGAACTATTTGCAAACAATTGATTTTTTGTATAGTCAATTGCCGGTTTTTCACCGTGTTGGTGCAGCAGCATACAAAGCAAACCTCAATAATACTATCGCACTAAGTGAATATCTGGGTAAA
>PWND01000125.1 GCA_003557965.1 Bacteroidales bacterium
AAGTAGTTGCAAATTTGATTTTAATACTTTAGCCCTTGATGTGTATGCTTTTCAATATAATAACAACCCGGTTTATAATAAATTTTGCAACTACTTGAACAAAACACCACAAACCGTAAGCAGTATTGAAAAAATTCCCTTTTTACCTATTGAGTTTTTTAAAACTCAGAAAGTTTTATGTACAGGATATAAAGCCGAAACGGTTTTTTATAGTTCCGGCACAACAGGGCATAAATCCTCAAAACACTTTGTAGCATCAACTAAATTATATGAAAAAAGCTTTATCAATGCTTTTGAAATTTTCTACGGAAACCCATCACAGTACTGCCTGTTGGCTTTACTGCCTTCATACCTTGAAAGACAAGACTCATCGCTTGTTTTTATGGTTAATACCCTGATAAAAAAAACCAACGATATCAATAGTGGTTTTTATTTAAACAACCTTGAGGAACTATATAAAAAAATAATAAAACTAAAGAACAGCAACAGGAAGATATTTTTACTTGGAGTTAGTTTTGCTTTATTAGAGCTGGCAAAAAAATACCCTGTAAAAATCTCTGATGCAATAATTATGGAAACAGGCGGGATGAAAGGCAAAGGCAAAGATTTGATAAGAAAAGAGCTTCATGAAGTCCTCTGCAACAGCTTTAATGTAGAAAAAATTCACTCAGAATACGGGATGACGGAATTATTGTCGCAAGCATATAGTAGTGGCGGTGGGATATTTAAATCTCCCCGCTGGATGCGGGTTTTTACACGAAATGTGAATGACCCATTGGAAATATTGCCTCCAAGTAAAAAAGGTGCTTTAAATATAATTGACCTGGCAAACGTTTACTCATGTTCTTTTATCGCTACTGATGATTTGGGAATCTGCCATAAAGACAATTCATTCGAAGTAACCGGCCGCATGGATTTAAGTGATATCAGGGGGTGTAATCTATTGGTTTAACTAGCTGCTTCTTATAAGTTACACTTTGTTATAAATTCCGGAAAAGTTGCTTTATTTTAGCCAGCAAAATTTTATCAGCGTCTGCTAAGTCAATATTCTCAACACTGTGAGGGCATATCCACTTCAATTCATTATGCTCTTTATTTATCGGCTTACCCTCAATAATCTCGCAGATAAAAGGTATAAGTTCTATTTTATAATCAATATAACTATGATAAACAGGTGGAAGCCTTTTAGCAGGAGTTATTTTAAGGCCTAACTCTTCATTGATTTCCCTGACTATGCACTCTTGTTCAGATTCATTTTCTTCAACTTTACCGCCCGGGAATTCCCACTTCAGTGGGTTTGTTTTCCCCTTGCTTCTTTGTGCAATGAGAATTTTTCCACTTTCAATAATTATTGCAGCACAAACCTTAATATGCATACTATTTTTTTGTATTATAGACGTTCATCGTGCGTTCAGGGCCAATTGTGCCAAAGCTAAGAATTGCTTCCACAGCTTCTTCCAGCCTGGGCAGAATAATAGTTTTTTCTTCTTGTGTCCATTTCCCAAGTACAAAATTAACCTGTTGCCCTTGTCCAAAACCATCTCCTATCCCAAACCTTAGCCTTGAGAAAGCTGATGTTCCTAAATTGGTGATAATGCTGTTCAAGCCATTATGCCCTCCATCTCCTCCTTTAGTTTTTATCCTTATGGTTCCCAGTGGAAGAGCCACATCATCAACTAAAACTAAAAGATTATTTACATTGATTTTTTCTTTTGTAAGCCAGTAATTAACAGCTTTCCCACTAAGATTCATGTATGTACTTGGCTTTATCACAATAAAAATCCTGCCTTTATGCTTAAATACAGCTTTATCACCATATCTTACTGATGTAAAGGCAACATCTTTCTTAGATGCAAGCTTGTCGGCAATCATAAAGCCAATATTATGGCGAGTGTCTTGATAATCAGGGCCAATATTTCCCAGTCCTGTAATTAAATACTTCACAATGTCTGGTTCTTTTTCTTCCTTTTTTTTTGGAAAGAAATAATGTTTAAAAAATTTTTTTATCATCAGAATTCAAAAATAATGCATTTTTTGTAACCACTTAAAAAAAGGGTTGCTTCATTGCTTTTGAAACAACCCTTAACAGGCTAATAATTAAACAAATATAATTGCTTTATTCTGATTTTTGCTCTTCTCCGGATTTTTCTCCTTCTGCTTTTTCACCCTCTGGCTTTTCTCCTTTTTCTCCTTCTTCACCTTCTGCTGCTTCTTCATCTTCCTCTTCTTCATCCTCAGCAACAACACGTGATGTTTTAACCATAACCACAACAGAATTTGGAATATTCAAAAACTCCAGCCCTTTTTCTTCTACATCTTTAACAATCACAGAATCGCCAATTTCCAAGTCCGAAATGTCAATATCCAGGCTATTAGGAATGTCATCAACCAAGCCTTTTACTTTAAGCTTTCTTTGCTTAATAAACAACTTACCACCTTTAATAACACCGGGAGAGTCTCCAACAGCATTAATAGGTACATCAATTTTTATTTCTTTCCCCGGTAATACCTCAAGAAAGTCTGCATGTATTATTCTATCAGTAACAGGGTGATATTGGATATCCTGTAAAATAGCATCAAATTCTTTGTTGTTAACTTTTAATTTTACAAGGCTTGCATCAGGTACAAAAATTAAGTCCCGAAACTGTAGTTCTTCAACTGTAAAATGAATTTGCTCTTTGCCACCATACATAACGCATGGGACTAAACCTTGCCTGCGCAAAGCTTTAGCATCTTTTTTCCCTACGTTCTCTCTAGGAGAACCGCTCATAGATACTATGTTCATAATTTAATAATGTTAAAAGTTTGAAAATCTGATTAATATAAGTTTTTAAAAAACGAGGTGCAAAGATAATATTTTACTTGATAATATTACAGATTATATTTTTTTAATTTTCACTTGCCTGTGAAGCTATGTGTTTTTCATTAACAACAGCCGGGGCAAACAAATAATAATTCAGGTGCACAAGCACAGTTCTGCTACATAATTGTAGGAAAGCGGAAATGAGTGCTTATAGATTCATGAGAATGCACTTTATGTATTACATCCGAGAAAATTTTATCAGTTGATAAAACAGTTACTTTAGAATTATCTTTAGCTAAAGGGATAGTATCTGTAACAATAACCTCATCAAACATGCTGCTTTCAATTAATTCATGAGCACTTGCAGAAAATAGCGGGTGTGTACAAGCAGCTCTTACGCTGTTTGCCCCATTTTCCATAATCATCGCGGCTGCCTTTGTAATTGATCCTGCTGTATCAATTATATCATCTACTAAAACAACATCTTTATTTTTTACATCTCCGATAAGCACCATTCTGTCAACCTGGTTAGCTTTTGACCTTTGCTTATAACAAATTACCAAATCGCAATCAAGGAATTTAGCATACGCTGCTGCTCTTCTTGTTCCGCCTGTGTCAGGAGAAGCCATTACCAGGTTTGGAAGATTAAGGTTGTGGATATAAGGGACAAACATTGATGATGCATACAAGTGGTCAACAGGAACATCAAAAAAACCTTGTATTTGGTCAGCGTGCAAGTCCATTGTAATGACCCTGTTTACTCCTGCTGCAACCAGGAGGTTTGCAATAAGCTTAGCGCCTATAGGCACACGAGGTTTATCTTTTCTGTCTTGCCTGGCAAAACCAAAATAAGGAATTAATGCAATTACCTGGTTGGCTGAAGCGCGTTTTGCAGCATCAATAAGCAATAACAATTCCATTAGATTATCAGACGGGGGGAAGGTACTTTGAACGATAAAAACATCATGCCCTCTCAAAGTTTCTTCAAAAGAAGGTTGAAGTTCACCGTCTTTAAATTTCGACAATACAACTTTACCTAATGGTATTCCATATTCTTTAGCAATCTTCTCAGATAGGTATGACGAGGCGCTGCCAGAAAAAATTCTTACACTTGTTGACATTATATGATGAGTTTTAAATTATTATGATAGCTTGGTGAGCAAAGTTATGAATAAAATAATATAAGCATAGGCAATTTTTTTATAATTTTTGTTAGAAAAAATGTATAAATTTGCACACCCTGAATAATACTTAATGCGATCTTTTATATGCCCGGGTGGCGGAATTGGTAGACGCGTTGGTCTCAAACACCAATGGTAGCAATACCGTGCCGGTTCGACCCCGGCCCCGGGTACTTTTCTGTTTTTTTAAAGTGATAAATCTTTGTATATTTGAACATTAAACCATAAAAATAAAAAACCATGTCATTTGAATTACCCCCTCTACCTTTTGCCA
>PWND01000339.1 GCA_003557965.1 Bacteroidales bacterium
CAGGTCGCCTTCATAATAAGTACCATTATAATTTAAATGAGTACTGCCACCAAGCATCAATATACCCTTTTCATAAAAGTCGGTTGGAAATTTATATCTTGCTAATGAAAATATCTGTTTTGTGCTGGTTTTTTTTATAGCTTTCAGCATATCAGCTGTAACAGGTATGTGCTTGCTTGATGATTCACTTGTTCCTGAGCTTAAAGCAAAATATTTTACTTTTCCCGGCCACGCTACCCAGGGTTCACCATTCAACGTGCGAAACCACCATTTTTGAAAAATGCTGCTATAGTCGTGCAATGGCACATTCTTTTTAAACTCGTTTATGATGTCTTTACTTTTAACAATTTTATTAAACTGGTATTCTTCGCCAAAAGCGGTGTTTGCGGCAGATTTTACAAGCTTTTTCAACACAGATTCCTGGAGGTTTCTGGGGTTTTTTATTTTAAAAAAAACAGGCAGCTTGCTTCTAACTTTTATTGCACCCTTAATTACAGAACCTAATACAGGCATAACAACACTTATTTAAGTTAATAACAAGAATTAATTAAATAATAAAATTGATAAATACTTTTTAAGCTTTGCACCATTTTTCCACCTCTTCAATAGAAGGTGGAGGGATATTTAGTTTTAGTTTTTTTCTAAAACCACACAAGTCATTGAATACTTTGGTATGTTTTGTTTCTTTCAGGCTGCTTAAACTACTATAGCCGGCTTTTGCAAGTACCGGCAGCCATTCTTCCGGGATTCCGGCTTTAAGCAGTTCTTCGCCGGCAGAGCTTGTACCACCGCTTTTTTCCGGCCTCATTTGAGGGAAGAAAAGCACATCCTGAATTGATTTACTATTTGTTAAAATCATAGCCAGCCTGTCTATTCCTATGCCAAGCCCTGCTGTAGGCGGCATCCCAATCTCAATTGCTTTAAGAAAATCTTCATCTAAAACCATTGCTTCCTGGTCACCACGCTTACCAAGCTCAATCTGCTCTTTGAATCTTTCACGCTGATCAAGTGGGTCGTTGAGCTCAGAAAACGAATTACAAAGCTCTTTTCCGTTACAAATTACCTCAAACCTTTCAACCAGTCCCTTTTTACTGCGATGCTTTTTTGCAAGCGGCGACATTTCAATAGGATAATCAGTGATGAAAGTTGGTTGTATTAAGCTTGGCTCGCACTTTTCACCAAATATTTCATCTATAATTTTTCCCCTGCCCATAGTTTTATCAGTTTCCACGCCGAGTTTCTCAGCAGCTTTTAAAAGCTGAGCTTCATCCATTTCTGAAATATCTACTCCAGTAAAATGCTGTATAGCTTCATACATTGAGTATCTTTTCCATGGGCGCTTAAAGTCAATAAATTTGTCTCCAACCTTTATTTTCGTGTCATTATAAAGATCTATAGTTATTTTTTCTATCATCTCCTCAAAAAAGTTCATCATCCATTCATAATCCTTATAAGCCACATATAGTTCCATTTGGGTAAATTCCGGATTATGAAAACGGCTCATCCCTTCATTACGAAAATCTTTAGCAAATTCAAAAACTCCATCAAAGCCTCCAACAATCAATCTTTTTAAGTATAACTCATTGGCTATCCTTAAATACAAAGTAGTATCAAGTTTGTTATGATGAGTTTTAAAAGGTTTGGCAGCAGCTCCTCCATATATCGGCTGAAGTACCGGGGTTTCAACTTCAAGATATCCCTTACCTAACAGAAAATCCCGCATTGACTGTATCATTTTTGCTCTCTTGCGAAAAATGTCTTTTACTTCAGGGTTTACAATAAGGTCAATATACCTTTGCCTGTACCTCTGTTCAGGGTCGGTAAAAGCATCAAAAGTTTTTCCATCTTTTTGCTTAACTATTGGTAATGGCTTTATTGATTTGGTTAATATCTTTAATTCTTTGACATGAAGGGTTGTTTCGCCCATTTTAGTAATAAAGACATGCCCTTTCAATCCCACAATATCACCAATATCAATCAATCTTTTAAAAACTTTATTATAAAAAGTTTTATCCTCTCCCGGGCATAGTTCATCTCTGTTGAGATAAACCTGCAGCCTGCCAAAATTATCCTGTATTTCAGCAAATGAAGCACTGCCCATAATGCGTTTACTCATAATTCTTCCGGCAATACTCACATCCTGAAACGACTCATTGTTTTCAGAATATCTTTCCAGTATCTCTTTTGATGTTGTATTAATAGTAAATTCTTCAGAAGGATATGGGTTTATTCCCAGGTCAATTAATTCTTGTAATGCCTGCCGGCGCATTTGCTCTTGTTCGCTATATACCTCACTCATTATTAGTAAATTTTTGTATTGTAAAATTGATTTGCAAAGATAGTAAAAGCATGATTATTATATCAAAATATCACATTGTTCATTTTTGAAAATAATTACAACTCGTATTGTTTTGTTATATTTGTTGTTTATAACAAATTTTTAATTTAATAGTAAAAATATGAAGCATTTAAAAGTTGGTGACAAAGCACCTGATTTTACGGGAAAAGATCAGGATGGTAACAAGATAAGCTTAAATGACTACAAAGGGAAAAGTCTGATAATTTATTTCTATCCAAGGGATAATACACCAGGATGCACAGCCCAGGCATGCAATTTAAGAGACAATTATGATGTTTTATTAAAGCAGGGATATGCTGTATTAGGGATAAGTGCTGATAGCCAGGCATCACATAAGAAATTTATTTCTAAGCATGAGCTTCCTTTTCCATTAATTGCAGACGAAGAAAAAGAAATATTAAAACTATACGGAGTATGGGGCCCGAAAAAATTTATGGGAAAAGTAAAAGACGGCATTCACAGAACCACTTTTGTTATTGATGAAAACGGCTCTATATCTGAAATTATTGAAAAAGTAAAAACAAAAGATCATACTGCACAAATATTATAATAGTTTTGCAATTATAAGTTATCTTTATTGAAATTTTCAGATAATTTCTTATCTATTAAGATATTTATTATCTTTGTGGGTATATTTTACAACTAAAGATATATTTTTTATAGACAAAACAAACTTAATTATGAGTAAAGAGAAAGAAAAAGCACAAAGCCAAAACGTAAATGCTGAAAAGATGAAAGCACTTCGCCTTACAATGGATAAGATTGAAAAGTCTTATGGGAAGGGCTCAATTATGAAATTGGGTGATTCAGTTGTTGAGAAGGTAGATAGTATATCATCCGGCTCGATATCTTTGGATATTGCCTTAGGTACTGCGGGTTTTCCAAGAGGAAGGGTAATTGAGATTTTCGGCCCAGAGTCATCAGGAAAAACCACACTTGCCATTCATGCAATAGCACAGGCTCAAAAAGCCGGTGGCATAGCAGCATTTGTAGATGCAGAGCATGCTTTTGACAGCAGCTACGCAAAAAGACTGGGAGTTGATATTGAAAACCTGCTGGTAAGCCAACCTGATAACGGCGAGCAAGCTTTAGAAATAACTGAAAACCTGATACGTTCCGGAGCTATTGATATAATTGTTATTGATTCAGTTGCTGCCTTAACACCAAGAAGCGAGATAGAAGGGGAAATGGGTGATTCGAAAATGGGATTACAGGCAAGGCTAATGTCGCAAGCACTTAGAAAACTTACCGGAACAATACACAAAACAGGATGTTGCTGTGTTTTTATCAATCAGCTTCGCGAAAAAATCGGCATCATGTTTGGCAACCCTGAAACAACAACCGGAGGTAATGCTCTTAAATTTTACTCTTCTGTAAGGTTAGATATCAGGCGGACTTCACAAATAAAAGAAGGAGACCAAACTGTTGGAAACAGGACAAGAGTAAAAGTTGTAAAAAACAAACTTGCTCCACCATTCCGCCAAGCTGAGTTTGACATAGTTTACGGTGAAGGAATTTCAAAAACGGGCGAAATTATAGATCTTGCAGTTGACCATAATATTATCAAAAAAGCAGGCTCATGGTTTAGCTATGGCGACACGAAATTAGGACAAGGCCGTGACGCCGTAAAACAGCTATTGAAAGACAATCCTGAACTTGCTGAAGAGTTAGAGGATAAAGTAGTTGAAGCATTAAATGCCGCCTCTAAATAGTATTATTGCTTTTTACCATACTATAACAATTTTTAGAATTATTATAGTATGGTAAGCTAATAGTTGCCGGAGTTTTGCCGGCTCGCCTAAGCATTTTTATATTTACTTTTTGTCATTGCCACAAAAAGTAACAAAAAAGGCTAGGCAAAACGAATTCTTTCTTCTTCTTTTGGCTTGAC
>PWND01000167.1 GCA_003557965.1 Bacteroidales bacterium
AGTGTAACACTGTGGTTAAAAAACAGGTTTGAGGTTTGGGGTTTGGGGTTTGGGGAAGTGGGAAATTGGTTGATTGGGAAATTTCGGACCGGGGATTTTTTGACAATCCAGCTTTATTGAGTATTTTTGATACTATTCAAAAATTAAGTATTCATGGCTTAATAATAATTGCAAAAACAATCAAACAGAAATAAGGCCTTTATTTATAATAGAATACATGCTAAATCATAAGGGGTTTATTAACCAAAACTATAAAAAATGAAAATAATAAATATTGTATTTTTTGCGGTAATGGTAGTTATGAACTACCTTGCAAACGCTCTTCCAATAAATAACAAAACCACCGGGGAAGTTTCGGCAGCTTACGATAATTTATTTGTTCCGGCTGGTATTACATTTTCAATTTGGGGAGTGATTTATTTGATGCTTCTTGTCTTTTGCATTTTACAGTTTAGGGAGCAGAACAAGGCTGTGATTAATATTATCGGCTGGGCTTTCGCTGTAAGTTGCATACTTAACTCCCTTTGGATTTTGTCATGGCATTACGAGAAACTGCCAATATCATTAGTTATTATGATTGGGCTTTTGGCTTCACTTATTTACATAAACTACCAGCTAAAAGACAGTCAGTTTGTTTTTGCAAAGGCAGCATTTGGCGTTTACCTTGGCTGGATATGTATTGCAACCATTGCAAATGTGTCTGCTTTATTAGTTGGTTATAACTGGGGTGCCTGGGGTATTGATGAAAAAGTGTGGACAATAATAATCATTATTATCGGCTTAGCAATTACTGCATCAGCACTATATAAGCTTGAAAACCCGTTTTTAGGTTTTGCTGTAATTTGGGCCTTTGCAGGCATTATGCTCAACAGGATAAATGACCATACCATAATAGCATACACAGCAATAGCAGCTATGATAATTATGGCAGCAATTACAATATTTGTGTTTTTCAAAAAACCTTTAGTTCAATAGCTGCAGACTCATCGGATAATTGGGGATTAGGTGATTCGGGATTGGACGGGTGAAAGCTGGAGCTAAGCATTTTTATCATTTTGTTTTTTTTAGAAGACAAAATGTGTGTAATATCGTCAATTTATTATTTTTGCTAAGTTTTAACCTTATAAAATAAAAAACATGAACAAATTTCTGTCACGATTTCTTTTTTCTGCATTAATCACAATTATGGTTAATTTTCAGGCTTATCCCTGTACAAATGTATTGGTATCACGCGGAGCAAGCACTGACGGTAGCGTAATGATAAGCTATTTATATGATATGGCCGGCTTTGCCCAGCCTTTGCATTTTTATCCGGGAGGCGAGTATAAAGAAGGTGATTCTTTATCGGTATATGGCTTCCAGGGCAGAGAGTTTTTAGGAAAAATTCACCAGGTTCCAAAAACTTACAAAGTTGTAGGCAACATGAATGAAAAGCAGGTATCAATAGCTGAAAGTACATTTACCGGCAGGCCTGAGCTTCATGGAGGTGATGGATTGTTTGATTATGGCAACCTGATATGGATAACTCTGCAGAGGGCCGGTTCTGCGCGGGAAGCAATAAAAATCATGACAGAACTTGCAAACACGTATGGGTACAAAGATACCGGCGAAACATTCTCTATTGCCGATAAGAATGAGGTTTGGATGATGGATTTCATAGGTAAAGGTGAGCATGGGCGAGGTGCTGTATGGGTTGCCGCAAGGGTGCCTGACGGATATATTGCGGCTCATGCAAATCAATCAAGAATCAGAAAAATAAATTTCCGTGATAAAGATAATTGGATGTGGTCTGAAGATGTTGTTGACTTTGCACGTGAAATGGGTTGGTATCGCGGAAGAGACAGAAATTTCAGTTTCAGGGATGCTTACGACCCTCCTACCCCAACATCACTGCTGCTGTGTGAAAGCAGGGTGTGGAGTGTTTACAACAGGGCAGCACCCTCAAAGAATTTTTCAGCCGACTATTGGCGATGTGTTGAAGGAGCTGAGCCATATCCATTGTTTATCAAGCCAGATGAAAAGGTAAGCATAGAAGATATGATAGCATATGTCAGGGATCATTTTCATGACACTCCATATTATACAGGAAAGGGAATATCATCAGGGCCATACAACAACCCTTACAGATGGCGCCCGGTGTTTTTTGAGCTTGAAGGTGACACTACCCGGTATGCATGGGAAAGGCCTATTTCTCAGCCGCAAACCGCTTTTTCATTCATAACACAAGCACGTAACTGGCTACCTGACGAAATAGGCGGGATTTGCTGGTACAGTGTTGACGACACTTACTCAAACGTTTTTATGCCTTTATATATGGGCATGACAGATGTGCCAAAATCATTAACAATCGCTGACCCGTTAGAGTTCGACTGGGATTCTGCTTTCTGGATATTTGATTTATTGGCAAACTATTCCTATGGCCAATACAATATAATTATGCCGGAGATTAAAAAAGTGCAAAAAGAGCTTGAAAATCGCTCCATTAGCATGGTTAAAGCTGTTGATAAAGCGGCTCAAGAGCTTTATAAAGCCAACAAAGATTTAATGAGAGAATACTTAACTGACTTTAGCATTAATAATGCTGAATACAATGTAAGCAGGTGGAAAGAGCTTGGCTTTTATATATTTGCGAAATATAATGACAGATACATCAGGCTGGAAGATGACCCAAGGCCAGCTGTGAAGGGCATTGGGTATCCTGAAGAATTCCTGAGGCAAGCAGTTGAAGAACGGCCGGGATATTATGATTTAAAATGGCGTAACCCAGATGAAAAGGATTAATAATATTGTTAAGAATGAACTATCAAACAATAATAGAAGAAGTTTCAAAAGAAATTAAGCTTACGAAAGATGAGGGTGTAGTAGCTTCATATATAGATGAGCTAAAAAAAATAAACCCTGAAAAGTTTGGTGTTCATCTTGTAACAACAAATAATGCTCATTTTTTTTATGGAGATTCAAATGAGAAGTTTTCACTGCAAAGTATAGCGAAAGTTTTTTCATTTGCTTATGCATACAGGATCTTTGGTGAAAAAATCTGGTCGCGGGTTGGCGTAGAACCATCCGGAACATCTTTCAATTCACTTCTGCAGTTGGAGCATGACGCCGGCATTCCACGAAATCCTTTTATTAATGCCGGGGCAATAGTAATTTGCGATATTTTAGTGAGCCACTTAAAAGACCCTAAAAATGAACTGCTGGATTTTGTAAAGGGCTTATCTGATTGCAAAGATATTGACTACTGTGACAAAACAGCTTTATCGGAAAAACAAACAGGATATCGTAATGCTGCCCTTATCAATCTAATGAAAGCTTTTGGAAATATTGAAAACGATATTGAGTTGGTATTGGATTTTTATTTTGATCTTTGTTCAATAAAAATGTCTTGCAAAGAGCTTTCCGAAACCTTTCTTTTTTTTGCAAACCAAGGGAAACATCCACGAACAGATGCTGAAATTCTAACATTAAGCCAGGCAAAAAGAATAAATGCAATAATGCAAACCTGTGGGTTTTATGATGAAGCAGGTGAGTTTTCTTACAAAGTAGGCTTGCCGGGGAAAAGTGGCGTAGGCGGTGGAATTGTTGCATTACACCCTAATAAATACAGCATAGCTGTGTGGAGCCCGAGGTTAAACAAAAAAGGTAATTCTTACAGGGGAATTCAGTTTCTCGAACTATTTACTACGAAAACTGAAATGTCAATATTCTAGTAATTTTTCGATTGTTTTTCTGAAAGATTTTGTTTCTTTTTGCACATTAAGCAAATTGGTTTTATTAAATCTATGTTATTAAAAAGCAAAATACCGTCAATTATACTTTTTTGCCTTGTATTCCTAATGAGTACAGGTATATATGCTCAAAAGTGCAATGAAAAAAAGGACTCACCAGGTGTAGGGCTAACATTAAGTGGAGGGGGAGCCAGGGGGTTTGCACACATTGGAGTTTTGCATATTCTTGACAGCTTAGACGTTAGAGTTGATTACATAAGTGGCACAAGTATCGGTGCATTAATTGGTGCCTTGTATGCTTCGGGGTACAGCGCTTCAGATATTGAAAAATTCATTTTGGAAACTGACTGGGATTTACTCTTTTCTTCAAGGGTTGATGTGTCGTATATACATCCGCGACATCGGGAAAGAGTTGGCCGCGAGATAATCAGCATACCCATAGAAAAAAGACGCTTTGTTATACCCACAGGGGCTATTGAAGGCCAGCAATTATGGAATGCCATGGGTGAAGTATTTTTCCCGGTAAACTTTGCCAATGATTTTTCAAAACTAAATAAGCCTTTTGCTTGTATTGCAACAAATATTGAAACCGGAAGTGCAGTTGTATTAAATGATGGCAATTTAATAAAAGCAATACGAGCCAGTATGGCAATACCTTCTGTGTTTACTCCTGTAAATATTAACGGAGAGATGCTGGTTGACGGTGGTTCTGTAAACAATTTCCCGACAGATGTGGTTGTTGACATGGGTGCTGACTTTGTAATAGGAGTTAATGTAGCCCGAGGGTTACGCCCTGAGCAGGAGCTTCGCACTCCTATAGATATTCTTTATCAGATGGCGTTTTTTCAGGATGCTAATACATTTCAAACAAATCGTTATTTGGCCAATCTATACATAGAGCCTGCCCTCAGGGATGTATCAGTACTTGATTTTTCTGATGCTGCAGAAATAATTGAACAAGGCAGGGAAGCTGCAAGATTATTTATTCCTGATTTAATAGAAATCGCAGAGTTTTCCAAGCGGGAAAAAGAGTTGGAGCTTAAGCCCACTGATGATTTCAGATATGTGTTAGATACAATAATTTTTGATGGGCTGAATAATGTTAAACCATGGTTTGTTAATAACAAGATTGGCCTTTTAAAAGGAGATACACTTACAGCCGACAATGTAATAAAAAACATTAACTACTTGTATGCTACAGGCTATTTTAACCGAATTACATACTCTATGGTTGAGTCCGGAGATAACCAGGGAGTTGCGTTGGTCCTTAATTTTGTTGAAAATCCACACAGCAGGCTTTCAGTTGCTTTCAACTACATGTCTTTTACCGGGCTTGGGCTGATTGGTGATTTTGAGAACAACAAGTTTTTCTTTTATAACACCACAGCATACGCTAAAGTATTGCTTGGTGAAAGGCCTGCATTAAAAGCAGGTATTGATTATTTCTTTGATGAGCCTCATAACTGGTGGATAAACCTCGAAACACAGGCTCGTTATAACGATTATCCTATTACCGGCAATTTCAGGCAAACAGCAAAGTATGAACAAACTTACTGGAATACGGAATTAAGCTTTAACCGGGTTACAGGGCAGAACAGCTATGTGTCATCAGGAATTGCATACCAAAGACAAAGATATTCTCCACAGATGTTTTTAGTTGACTATCTGAGGGGCAGGGTAAATGCGTTAAATTTATTCGGAAAATGGCAGTACAATTCTCTCGACCGCTATTCATTTTCTAACATGGGGCAGCTTATCAACTTAAGCGCAGAGTTTTTCTTTAATCATAACACAAGGGTTACTTTTTACAATACCGATGATGAGATTATAGAAAATTTTGATGACGAGATTGATTTCAGCCATTTTTTAAGAGTTAATGCGTTATGGGGAAACAACAGGGTTATTAACCCAAGGTTAACCTCTTATTCAAACATTCAGGGTGCATACAACTTTTTTTACAACCAGGGCTTTGTAAATATGTTTAATATTGGAGGTTCTGTTTCGTACTTGAATAACCAGGTTGCATTTATGGGGTTAGATGAGTTTGGCGCTTTATCAAAAAGTATATTTGCTGCCGGAACAGGTTTAAGGTATAATGTATGGAGTGATTTTTACCTGTCAGGATATGTCAATTCTGCGGTATATAAGTTTGACTTTCTACACCTGGATAAACTTACTTATGACAACATCATACTTGGTGCAGGAATAAACATTGGATACGATAGTGCTGCAGGGCCTTTGAAAATTACAATTTCATACAGCCCTCAAACAAGAAGGTTACTTACACACTTAAACCTTGGATGGTCATTTTAGAATTTCTTAATTCTTTCGGATGAGTTATTCTTTTCTAATAAAACACCTGTTCAAAACTGTTTATGTTGGTTATAATTCCAAGGTCTTGAAGTACCTAAAAGTTTTACATAAATGATTTGCAAAAACTAATTATTTTTTCCTCATTTATTTCTTTCATGCATTTAAAGTGCTTCTTCGGGCATTTTTTATGGCCAATTTTGCTACATGGCCTGCACTTTAAATTTTTGACTTCCTCAATAAGCGAAAGTTCATCATAGCCAGGCATATAGGGATACATCCCAAACTCCGGAATTGTATTTCCCCATACTGAAACTATTGGCTTATAAAAAGATGCTGATATATGCATCAACCCCGTATCATGTGTTATTACAACCTTTGAATTAAAAGCCAGGTAAGCAGATTCATCAAGGTTGTATTTCCCACATGCGTTATATACATTGCTGCTACATTTATTTCTTATTTCTTCACCATTTTCAAAATCATCCTTTCCTCCAAGCAATATTACAGGATAATTAAGTTTATTGCAAACAGATGCAATTTTTTCATTAGGCATCTTTTTGGTAAAGTGCATTCCACCAATAACAAAGCTTATATACCCGCTATTAAAAAAGCCGGCAAACTTGCTAACATCAATATTCTTTACTTCCGGCGACAAGTAATATTCAAGCCCAAGGTTGTCATTTTTTATCCCCAGCTCTATTCCGGTATATATATAGCGATCAACAATATGAACTTTGGGCAGCATATCTTTTTTGAAGTTTACCATCAGCCATTTTTGTAAATTTATCTTTGGGAATGAGTATGCCTTTTTTCGTAATGACATTTTTACAATAGCTGATCGTATATTTTTGTGCAAATCAATTATATAATCATAGTTTTCTTTCTTCAATTTTTTACATAAGGTTTTTAAGCTGTCATCCAACACGTGTATTTTATCAATGTTGGGGTTGTTTTTTAAAACAACCTGGAATTTTTTCTTAGTTACATAATGAATCTCTACTTCCTTATCCGGTATTTTTTTCAGGCATCTAACCAGGGGTGTTGTTAAAACAATATCACCAATTGAGCTGAATCTTATTACCAGGACTTTTACTTTTTTCATATATATTTGAATATATTAGCAAGATGTAGATTAAGCTTATACTGATAAAACATCACAATTAACGATTTTGAGTTGAACAACAGCTTATGCTCTTTACTATATAAGTTTCGTCTGGATTTTTAATGGCTCAATTCTTTTTTCTGCAAGTTTAACATACTCTTCATTAGTATCATATCCAACAAAAAATCTATCTGATTTTAGTGCTGCCACACCTGTTGTTCCGCTACCAATAAAAGGATCCAGGATAACATCGTTGGTAAATGAATATAGTTGAATCAGCCGATATGGTAATTCAATAGGAAATGGTGCAGGATGACCCACTCTTTTGGCACTTTCAGCATTCATTGTCCAGATAGACTTAGTCCATTCCATAAACTGTTCTTTAGTTATGGTGTTTTTTCTGTTTTCCGCCTCTGTTTTTAATCTTTCTCTACGATATTCTCCTTTTGAAAAAACTAATATATACTCATGAATATCCCGCAAAATAGGGTTTGCTGCGCTTTGCCAACTTCCCCATGCTGTTGAAGGGCTGGCACTTGCGGCTTTGTTCCAAATAATTTCTCCACGCATATTATATCCGATATCTATCATAATCTTAGATATATAGTCAGATAATGGTATATATGGTTTTCTGCCTAAATTAGCTACATTAATACAAGCACGGCCACCATTCACTAAAACTCTGTAAGTTTCACTAAAAGCCTTCTTAAGCAAATCTAAATATTCATTTAGAGACAAATCATTATCGTATACTTTTGAAACATTGTATGGTGGTGATGTAATCATTAAATGAACTGAATTATCTGGAATTTCTGTCATTTGTTCACATGAACCTAAGATAACCCGGTTTAAGTATTCCTCTGGAAACTGGTTGATTGTTTTAGGTAATTCTTTGTTTTGATGCAATTCTTTATACAATTTAGAATCATAAAATTTAGAAGAATCATGGTTTATTCTTCCATTTGTACCAAACGAACTACTCTTTGTGCCTTCTCTTTTGTAATTTTTCATAGTTGTCTTAACATTTTAAGAAACTTTTCTGCTTTAGCTATGTCTTCTGTTTCTTGGTTTGATATTCTGATTAACTCACCTAGTTTAGGTTTTGAAATCATTGAAGAAAAATAGTTGAAATCTTGTTTTATTAAATGGCTTGTCAAATTTGAAAGATACTCAAAATTTTCAATTGTTTCAAATCCATTCTTACTTGTTTTTCGTATATGCTCAGATTCTGTTGGTGTTGGGTTTAAAGACCAAAAACCTTGAATTACTCCTGTGGTTTTCAGAAAGTCAACTTTTTGTTTATAACCAGATTGTATTGGACTATTACCTAAAATAACAATAGGAATTTTAGCAGACTCAGCTCCAGATACCCTTATATTTATTGATTTACCAATAGCCTTAAGCATCGAATCTGAACGAAGGAGTGAAGGGTTTCCTTTATGCGTTTTGTAATCCCCAATATAAAATACTTTATCCGGATGCTTAAATTGATAATTTGAAACTATACTCATTTTGATTTCAAAAATGAGTTTTATATTATTGGGGTCCTGGTTTATTGAATTAGTTGTGCAAAACGCTAAATCAGCATTAGACCTTTTTGTCAACCCAATTTCTTCGCAAACAACACCATTGACAGAATATAATCCAAGTTTTTTTGCGATTGGGTTAAAAACGTCTTTTGCCCATTTTTCTGTAAATTGACCAATTAATGAGTTTCTAGATTGTAATGTTTGTCTTTCACCACCAATGTTTTTAGGTACATAAGCAAAATATCCTGAATTCAATTTGTAAAAAATTTGTTCTGGTGATGCAAAGTTTTTTAATGCCTCATTAAAAAACCGGATTTCTGTTTTGCTACTCCATAGTTTCATTTCATAGTAAATTTCAATCAAAGTTACAATTTAATCTTTTTTTTAAGAAAAACTTTAATCTGTTATTTTTTCCCCATAATTACATTTCGCACACAATTGTTGCAAGCTAAGCAAACTTGATCATTTAATTTAAGTAACAAAAGCTTTGCTTTTTCTACTATATTTCAAAATCACTATCTATCGGCTTATCATTTAAAAAGTCGTAATGTGTAAGCCTTCTCATTTCATAAAAACCTCTCCAGTATGCTCTCAATGCAGAAAAATATCTTTGTTTTGCCCTGTCTTTTTCTTCAATTGCCATATTAAGCTCAATAATATCAATTCGCCCTATTAAAAATCTTTGTTTTGTAACCTCATATCTTTTTTCGGCAATAAGGTCGGCTTTTCGGGCAATTTCAAGTTGGTTTTCGAGCATATTAAACTCCATCACTTTCAAAAAAACTTCTTGTTCAAAGTCGTTTAGTGCCTGGTTTACTGTTGTTTGAACCAACTCCTGATTTGATTCTGCCA
The DNA here is from genome assembly GCA_003557965.1 of Bacteroidales bacterium. GTDB lineage: Bacteria > Bacteroidota > Bacteroidia > Bacteroidales > UBA7960 > PWND01. The sequence continues at coordinate 9,525 of PWND01000167.1, forward strand.
TTTTAACCCTGCCTTTTCCAACTCCCCAGTCAACAATCGGCACGGAAACACCAACACTTACCTGCTGCTGGTCAAGCGGGTTTTTATAGGCGTCTTCAAAATGTTCTGCACTTTGCGTATAGCCCAAAACTGCAAACAGGTTTGCATTCATTCTGCTTTCCGCTTTTGCCCTGCTTACCTCACTTTCTGCTTCTATTAAATAACGTTGCTGTGCAATAATGTCCGGTCGGTTTCTTTTTGCTTCTTCCATAGCCAGGGTTGCATCAACCATTATATTATGAATATTATCAGGCGGAATAAGTTCGATGTTTTCTGTTCTTTCAATACCTAAAAATGACATAAAGCGAAACATTGCAGCTTCATAATCAATAAGTGATTGTTCGTAATTGGCTTCTGAATTAAGCAAGTTAAGTTCCATCTGAAGCAATTCATTTTCAGCTATTCTGCCCAGAGAATATCTTCCTTTTGCTATCTGGAATAAAGTGTCATTACTGTTTAGGTTAACTTTATTAATTTCAATATTCATTTGAGCCAGCAGAAGGTCAAAAAATATATTTGTTGCCATAATCGAAATAGCTTCCATATCGTCAATATACTTTCTTTCAGCCTCCTTGTATCTTTTAGGTTCAACTTTTCTTTCCCACTTATATGGGTTGTAGGCAAAAAGAGGTTGGCTAAAGCCGATATTTATGGGCGTAGCGAGATAAGATGCTTCTGTTTTGTCATCTCTGATTAAGTCTATTCTTTGCAATCCTGAGCTAATAAACAACTGGCCCCCGGTAAGGCCAACAGTCTGGTTTATTGTAAGGTTTCCCGATGATGTAGCAAGGCTTCTTCTAATAAATGCATCTGAGCCGTCCGGAAGAGTAATTGCTGAAATATTGCGGTTTAGATTTGGTATTGTGGCATCAAATCGCAAGTGCGGTAAATATTGTGCCCTGAAGCTTCTAAACTGCCAGTAGCTACCTCTGAACCTATGCCGTGCCATTTGAGCTTCGGGAGAGTTTTCCCTTGCTGCCTTAACAACATCTTCCAATGATAAGTAGTTAGTTTCAGTTTGATTTGTTGCACTACCCGAAAAGCCGGGCAAAAAAAACAAAGAAAGTAAAAACAGGATTTTTCTCATTTTACAGTCATTTTGAGATTTGCAATCTGTTAATTGTTTCGTTGGATATCAGCAGCGTAGCATATTTATATTTGCACTCCTAATACAACAACATCATCTATTTGATCATGAATAATATCTTCCCGAGGCTTTACCCAGTTATCAAATGTGTTTTCAAGCATTAGTTTTTGCTCATCCATTGACAGGCTAGTGGTTTCAGCGATAAGTTTTTTAAAAGTTTTTTTGTTAAATTTTTTATTATCAAGTCCTCCAAACTGATCAACAAAGCCATCACTAAACATATACAGTTTATCACCTTTGTTTAGTTGAATTTCATGGTTTTCGTACTTATTCATTTTTACAAAAATTGCCACAGGCATTTTATCACCTTTAATTTCTTCAACAATCAATTCGGAGTCTTTTGGGTTGTTTTCAATATTGTTAGCCCTGACAATCCAAAGTGGGTTGTTAGCACCTGCCCAGTGGCATTTCAGAGTTTTTTTGTTAATAATAGCTAAACTAATATCCATTCCGTCAACTTGTGATTCTTCTGATAGAGATTGTTTAAGGGCATTAACAACAGAATCTCTGAGTTCATTCAAAATATCAGCAGCATTATTAAATGCATTAGTTGCAGAAATTTGATTTAAAGTGCTAATTCCAAGCATCGACATAAAAGCACCCGGCACACCGTGTCCTGTACAGTCAGCAGCAACAATCATAACCCAGTCTCCAACATCTGCTGAATAGTAGAAATCACCAGAAACAACGTCTTTCGGCCTGTACATAACAAAATATCCGGCAAAGTGGGGCTTTATGCAGCTGTCTGAAGGAAGCACAGCATTCTGTATCCTTTTAGCATAGCGTATAGAGGAGTCAATACGTTGTTTTTGTATTTCAATAAATTCTTTTTGTTTAAGCACAACATCGTGTTGTGCTTCTATTTCTTCTTTTTGTGCCCTGATCTCTTCATTGGCTTCTACAAGTAAAGCATTTTTTTCTAATATTTCTTCCTTTTGTTCAGCCAGTTTAATGTTAGCTTTTTTCTTTAACAAGAATAATCTGAAAATAATCGCCGACAAGGTCACCACAACAAAAAAACCTCCTATAAAAAAATATATAACTGTAAGTTGCCTTCTTCTTTTTTCTTCGCTTTGTGCCAGTTCAGCTTTTCTTAATGCATTTTCCTTGTTAAGGTTAGATATTTCAAGTTCTCGTTTTTCGGCTTCATACTTTTCCTGCATTTCAGTGAGAGCTCTTGCACTTTCTTCATTGAAAACTATGCTGTTTGCGTCAATAAACTTTAAAGCGTATTTAAATGCTTTTCCATATTCATCAACTTTTCCGTAAGCTTCATATAAAAGCTTTGCTGCTGACCTTTGTGAAGTATACGAGCCTACATCTGAGGCAAGGTTGTGAGATTTTTTTGCATAGTCCATTGCTTTATTAAGGTTCTCTCTGCCTATAAACTGGTCACCTGTTTTTTGCGTAATTGAATCATAAATATTAATATATAATGCGGCTAAACTTGAATATATTATAGACAACCCGGCTTTATCTCCAATTTCCTTGTCAATTTTCAATGCTTTCAAGTAATAATACTCTGCTTTACTAAATTCTTTACTGTCGCGATAGATATTGCCAATATTGCTATATGCGGCAGACATTGCATATCTGTCTCCAGTTTCTTCTGCATATTTAAGGGATTTTCGGTAATATGTTACTGCTTTTTGGAAATACTCACTTTTTTTGGTTTCATCTTCTTCAGAGTTAGCCAGGTCTTCATATATCATACCTGTGTTGTTATAAGCTCTGTATATATTTCGGCTTGCGCCTTCTTCCTTGAATATTCTCAATGCCTCATTAGAGTAGTTTAATGCTTGTTGAAAGTTGCCAAGAGACCTGTGTACTATTCCAAGATTAAGGCTTGCACTTGCCTCTCCCCTTTTGTTACCCACATCTATATAAACACGAAGGCTGAAAAGATAGTTTTCCGCAGCCTTCTCAAACAGGCCCTGATTTCTGTAGATTATTCCGATGTTATTATATGAAGATGCTATTCTATCCATATCCTCAAGCTCTTCATATATTTCCAGCGACTTTTTAAAATAACTGATTGCTTCCTGAAAATCTCCCATTGCATACTGGCAAATACCCAAAGGGGTATAAGCTTCGGCAATTCCTCTTGGGTATCCGGCTTTATCATGCCACTTTATAGCCTTATAGTAATAAGGAATTGCTTCTGTAAAATCACCCACATAGCTATGAGTTTCACCAATAGTATAGTAAGCATGAGCTTTATATTTTAGCATTTTTCGCACAAAAGGGTCAATTACCGGTTGAGTTAAAACCGGTGGTATGCGCTCATTTGTAAACTCAATAATCATGTTAGCATACATGTCAGCAGAGTCAAGATCCACACCGGTGTATTGCCGGCTGATTTCATGGTAGAGCACAACCCTGGTTGTATCGTGAATTTTTTCTGTTAGCTCCTTTTTTAATGAATCTATAAGCACCCTGGTACGAGCAAAGGCTTCATTTACAGTTAATAAAAAAGCGATAAATGAAATAAATATTATTTTACTTGTGATTGTTCTCAGCATTTAAAAAAATTTGAAAAAAACATAATACTTTCGAAAGCAATAATGTATGACAGTTCTTGTATTTAAGGCTGTTTTTTATATTATGACTATTAATTATTTTTAAACTTTAAAACTACAAAAAACTTTAATGCAATAAAATTTATATTTTTGTTTATTCAAAAAGTTGTAATATGATTGTTTCTGAATATAAAACATTCAAAATCCGCTATAAGAATATTAAAAGGCGTGATTCATATTGCTTTCCGGCTTCTGTTTAGCTCCTTTAGACATTTGCGTTTAGGAGCACCTTTCTATTTTTTTAATCAATTATTAACATTTTAAATTTTAAACATATGAAACTACCATATGCAGAACCTTATAAGATTAAAGTCGTTGAACCTGTTTACAGAAGTACTCGCGAAGAAAGAGAAAAGTGGATAAAAGAAACACGTTACAATCTATTTGGACTAAGAAGTGACAGAGTATTTATTGATTTATTAACTGATAGTGGTACAGGCGCAATGAGCCATTATCAATGGTCTGAGATTATGCTAGGCGATGAAAGCTATGCCGGATCTTTGTCATATTTTAAACTTAAAGAAGTTATTAACAATCTTTTGGGTATGCCTCATTTTATTCCCGCACATCAAGGCAGGGCAGCTGAAAATGTTTTGTTTTCTGCTACAATAAAGGAAGGTGATATTGTTCCGGGGAATTCTCACTTTGATACTACAAAAGGACATATTGAATTTCGCAGGGCAGTCGCAGTTGACTGTACAATTGACGAGTCTTTTAACACAGAATTATATCATCCTTTTAAAGGAAATATTGACCCTGAAAAGCTTGAAACGGTTTTCAAAAAGTACCCTGCAGATAAAATCCCTATGTGTATTGTTACACTTACGTGTAATACGTCAGGCGGGCAGCCAGTAAGCATGCAAAATATTAAGGATGTTTCAGCTTTATGTAAAAAATATAATGTGCCTGTAATATTTGATGCAGCCAGGTTTGCTGAGAACGCATACTTTATCAAAACCCGCGAAGAAGGTTATTCCGACAAATCAATAAAAGAGATAGTCGGTGAAATGTTTAGTTACGCTGATGGTGCAACTATGAGCAGCAAAAAAGATGCTATTGTTAATATTGGTGGATTCCTTGCCATGCGCAATGAAGACCTTTTTAAAAAAGCAAGCACATACTGTATTATGTTTGAGGGCTACCTAACGTACGGAGGCCTTGCCGGAAGAGACCTTGGAGCGCTGGCGCAGGGCTTGATGGAAGGAACTGAGTTTGATTATCTTGAAGCAAGGATTGGCCAGGTTGAATATCTTGGCGAGAAGCTTAAATCTTATAACATACCAATACAACAACCAACCGGTGGACATGCTGTTTTTGTGGATGCAAAAAAGTTTTTGCCAAATGTTCCTAAAGAACAATACCAGGCACAAACATTAGCTGTTGAATTATACCTTGAAGGCGGAGTAAGAGGCGTAGAGATAGGCACAATACTTGCTGACAGGGACCCGGAAACAAGGGAAAACAGGTATCCTGCACTTGAACTGCTACGCTTAGCCATTCCAAGAAGAGTTTATACAAATAACCACATGGATTATATTGCAGCTTCGCTTGCAAATGTTTATGAAAAGCGGGAAAGTATAAACAAGGGTTTTAAAATCACTTACGAGGCACCAATAATGAGGCATTTTACTGTAAAACTGGAAAGAGTATAGTAATAAACCAGGTTGGTGTTGTGGTATTGCTTCTTCTTTTGGCTTGCCCCAAAAGAAGCAATCCCGTTTGCTTCGCACGGGACAAGAAGTTCAAGGCTGCGGAGTTTTGCCGACTCGCCTAAGCTTAGTTTCTTCTTTCTTTTTTTCTCTGATAAAAAAAGAAACAAAAAAATCAAGGCAAAACGAATCCTCCCCGCTCTTGAAAAACTTTTGAAATCCATGGCAAAGCAGGCAAGCCTCTTTGCCGGATTTCATGAAGTTTTCCAATTCACATCTTCTCCGCCTTCGCGTTTTGCCTTGCCTGCCCGCAACATATGTTCCGGCATTGTGGTTTATTTGTTGAGTTGTTGAACCGTTTAGTCGTTTAGTTGCTGAAAAACCTGAAGGCCTGATGATTCTTCTTCCCTAAAAATAAGGTAATAAGGTTTTGCTCTCTTGGGGATGCCTTTTAGCTACTAAGGTTGAAAAAATGAGAATAAGGTTTTTTTTCAATCTGCATAATCCATACAATCCTTTAATCTACGGGACCTCTCCTTTACAGTACTAATGACAACATTTTTAAATGTTTTGTTCAATGGTGTAAAATCTGTTTTTTACGGACAGGTCAAGCCCGGCATATTAGGTCAGGGAAATCCCTTTGTCGAGTACTAACATCAAAACGAATATAGCAGGCATTGTTTTATCGGACAGGTCAAGCCCTGTCCTTACGAGCATCCTCATTGACAATTAGGCCGGTCAAGCCCGGCCTATACAATTAAATACTCATAATTATTCATCAGCAGGGCTTTATTTTGTAACAATAAATGTTATGAATAAAAATTGTTGTTTTGGAT
>PWND01000219.1 GCA_003557965.1 Bacteroidales bacterium
TCTTAATATAAATGATGAAACTGAAAAGTCTATCCCTAATCCATTTGTAATTCCGGGGCTAAAAAAGATGAATATCAATTCACAGCTAATTGATTCATTCAACTTTGAAAACTTTGTTCAAGGCGATTGCAACAGGCTTGCAAGAAGTGCAGGGCTCGCAGTAGCCCAAAATCCCGGCAAAACATCTTTTAACCCTCTGCTACTATACAGCGGAAGCGGATTAGGAAAAACACACCTGGCGCACGCCATTGGTATTGAAGTGAAAAACAACTTCCCTGACAAAACTGTACTTTACGTAACTGCCGAGCAATTTACAACACAGTTCGTGGACTCACTAAGAAATAAAAATACTAATGATTTTGTTCACTTCTATCAAATGATAGATGTTTTAATTGTTGATGACATTCACGACTTATCAGGAAGAATTAAAACACAAGATGTTTTTTTCCATATTTTTAACAACCTGCATCAAAACGGAAAACAAATAATAATTACCAGCGATAAAGCACCTGTTGAAATGCAAGGTATTGAAAACAGGTTGCTGTCAAGGTTTAAATGGGGACTTTCTGCCGACTTGCAAGTACCCGACCTTGAAACCAGGATAGCTATTTTGCAGAATAAACTCTATAATGATGGCGTTTCTATGCCTTTTGAAGTTGTTGAGCTTATTGCTTCCAGCATAACAACAAATATTAGAGAAATGGAAGGCGCACTAATTAGTATTTTAGCACAATCTTCTATTAATAAAAAAGAAATAACTTTAGAGTTAGCTTCACAAATTATTGAAAAGTTTGTTCGCAGTACACCTAAAGAGATAACTGTTGAATATATACAAAAAGTAATTAGCAATTATTTTAATATTCCCGTTGACAAAATAAACTCCAAAACAAGAAAACGGGAAATTGTTCAAGCCAGACAACTTGCTATGTACTTTTCAAAAGCATATACAAAGTTTTCTCTTGCAGCAATAGGCAGTAAGCTTGGCAACAAAGACCACGCTACAGTATTGCATGCTTGTAAAACTGTAAAAAATCTTTCAGACACTGACAAAAACTTTAAAAAATACGTTGAAGACCTCAGCAATATTATTAAAGTTAAAAGCTAACTAAGCCAATAATCATATTATTATAAAGATGAAACCCTCATCTACTAAACATATATAAAAGTACATGTGTAAACATGAGGGTTCCATCGGAATAAAAGCAGCTTAATTTGAATACATGAATACGCATAATACTAAGACTCAATTTAATAACACTAATTTACACAGATGAAACCCTCATCTACTAATTATATATAAAAGTGCATGTGTAAACATGAGGGTTCCATCGGGATAAAAGCACCTTAAATTGAATACATGAATACGCATAATACTAATACTCAATTTGATAACACTAATTTACAAAGATGAAAGTTTTAATGGTTTGCCTTGGAAATATTTGTCGTTCGCCATTGGCAGAAGGAATTTTAAAAGAAAAGTTTGTTAAGAATAATATAAGTGGAATTGTTGACTCAGCCGGAACTGCAGCATACCATGCCGGCGAAAACCCCGACCCCAGATCAATTGATATTGCTAAAAGGCATGGGCTGGATATTAGCAGGCAGATAGCCCGGCAATTTACTGTTGAGGATTTTGACAAATTCGATAAAATATTTGTTATGGATGAAGCAAACTATGAAAACGTTATAAAACTTGCCAGGAACAAAGATGATATACAAAAAGTTGAGCTTTTCTTAAACCAGGCATTTCCAAAACAAAACCTACCCGTACCCGACCCTTATTATGGTGGAAACGACGGGTTTGAAAATGTTTATCAGCTTCTTAACAAAGCTTGCGACGCTTTTATTGAAAAAATTCAATAAGTTAATGCATGAATTATATCTCTTCTTCCGCCGGAAAAACTCCATCAAAAAACGACATAATTAATGCAAACGAAATTATATCAAGGTTTGCTCATAATACTGACGTCATAACATCTGCGTACTTTAATAGGTTGCTTAATAGTATCCTTTACTTTAAGAGTGAGAATTTTCAAAAAACCGGTTCATTTAAAATCAGGGGTGCTATAAATGCCGTTTGTTCATTAACTGAATCACAAAAGAAAAATGGTGTTGTTACACACTCTTCGGGAAACTTTGGACAGGCCTTAGCCTATGCGGCAAAACTAAATAACATAAAGTCGTACATTGTAACTCCCCAAAATGCATCTAAAGTAAAATCCGAGGCTGCAATCAGTTATGGAGCAGAAATTATCCACTGTGAGCCCACATTAGAATCCAGGGAAACAACTGCTAAAAAAGTAATGCAGAAAACCAGTGCAGTATTCATTCATCCTTACGATGATTATAAAATAATTGCCGGCCAGGCAAGCGCTGCATTAGAGCTGATTAACAAGGTTCCCGGCCTCGATATAATTATTGCACCTGTTGGAGGAGGCGGGCTTATTAGTGGTACAATATTAACTAAAAATTATTTTGACAAAAAAATAAAAGTAATTGCCGCTGAACCTAAAAATGCTGATGACGCAAAACAATCATGGCTTTCAAAGTCTTTTATCCCATCAGATAACCCCGACACAATATGTGATGGACTTAAAACTTCACTTGGCGAAAAGACTTTCCCAATAATCATGAATAATATTGATAATATTTTAACAGCTTCAGAAGAATCTGTTATTGAGATGATGAAGCTTGTGTGGGAAAGAATGAAAATCATTATTGAACCATCCTCAGCAGTTGCCATTGCTGCAATTTTTGAAAATAAGCAATACTTTAGAAACAAAAAAACCGGGATAATTTTATCCGGTGGAAATGTAGATATTACCAAACTACCCTGGCAATTAGAATGTTGAAAACACCCCCATTTAACTTTTTTTAACCATATAAAAATTTAGCTGAATATGTTCAGTAAATAATTTTGTGTTGCTTTTTTCGTATAACTTATGATTTAACAATTAGTTGAACTTTTAAATTTAAACTTTGAACTTCATTTATCTGCTGAACGCAATAAAACAAAAACTATGGACATAAAAGAACTTAACGAAAAGATTCAGAAAGAGAGTGCATTTGTAGATGCCCTGAATATGGAAATGCAAAAGGTTATTGTTGGCCAGAAAAGTATGCTCGACAGGTTATTAATAGGTTTATTAGCTAACGGGCATATTTTGCTTGAAGGTGTTCCCGGCTTGGCAAAAACCCTGTCTATCAAATCACTTGCAAATTGTATAAAGGCAGATTTCAGCCGTATTCAGTTTACACCCGATCTTTTGCCGGCCGACCTGATAGGAACAAATATATATAGCCAAAAAACCGAAGAGTTTCTTGTTCGCAAAGGGCCTGTTTTTGCAAATTTCATACTTGCTGATGAGATAAACCGTGCACCTGCAAAAGTTCAAAGTGCACTGCTTGAAGCAATGCAGGAAAGGCAGGTTACGATTGGGCAACAAACCTTTATTTTGCCCGAACCTTTTCTTGTTATGGCAACAGAAAACCCACTCGAACAAGAAGGGACATATCCCTTGCCGGAAGCACAAGTTGACCGTTTTATGCTTAAAGTTATTATTGGTTATCCAAATCGTGATGAAGAAAAACAAATAATGAGAATCAACATGCAGGGTAATTTCCCGGAAACTAAGCCTGTTCTAAAGCCTGAGGATATAATTAAAGCCAGGGAAATTGTAAGAGATGTATATATTGATGAAAAAATAGAAAACTACATTGCAGATATAGTTTTCGCAACACGATACCCAAAAGAATACAAGCTTGACAGCTTTGAACACCTTATAAATTATGGTGGTTCACCAAGGGCAAGCATAAATCTTGGGTTAGCTTCCAAAGCTTATGCTTTTATCAAAAGAAGAGGATACGTTATCCCTGAAGATGTCAGAGCCGTTTGCCCGGATGTTTTAAGACACAGAATTGGCCTTACTTATGAAGCTGAAGCTGAAAATATTGCTTCTGAGGATATTATTGCAGAAATATTAAATACAGTTGAGGTCCCTTAATATTTTTGCTGCTATCTTGCGAAGCAGCACATTTTTTTTATATTCAAAATTAAAAAACTATTATTGATACTAAATAGTATATTTAATGGAAACAACCGAACTAATAAAAAAAGTTCGTAAAATAGAAATAAAAACGAAAGGGTTATCCAACCATATCTTTTCCGGCAGCTACAACACTGCCTTTAAAGGTAAAGGTATGGCTTTTACTGAGGTTAGAGAATATATTCCGGGTGACGACATAAGGTCAATAGACTGGAATGTAACTGCACGCTTTAACCACCCTTATGTGAAAGTTTTTGAGGAAGAGCGTGAACTAACTGTAATGCTGCTGATTGATGTGAGCGGCTCCAATGAGTTTGGTTCTACCGGCAAGTTTAAAGAAGAAATTATAACAGAAATTGCAGCAGTATTGGCTTTTTCTGCAATTCACAACAATGATAAGGTTGGTGTGATTTTTTTTAGTAAAAAAATAGAAAAGTTTATACCGCCTAAAAAAGGCACAACTCACATTTTAAGAATCATAAGGGAACTTATTGACTTTAAGCCGGAGAATAAAGAAACCGACATCGCCATAGCTTTGAAATATCTGAGAAATATTATTAAGAAAAGATCTATTGCTTTTGTAATATCAGATTTCTTTGATAACAAGTTTGAGGATGCTTTAAACATTGTAAACAAAAAACATGACATTGTTTGCCTTAGAATCCAGGATGAAAGAGAAAAAAACTTGCCTGACTCCGGCTTGCTAAGAATTGCTGATGCAGAAACCGGGTTACCATACTGGATAGATGCTTCTAACAAAAAAATCAGGAAAGGGCTAAAAGAATGGCATCTTAAACATGACACTTATTTAAAAAGTATTTTTTCAAAAGCAGGAGTTGACTACGTAGATATATTCACACATATTGACTATGTTCCTCCTCTTATAAGATTATTTAAAAAGCGAAGTAATAATTGATAATAGGTTTTGAGTTCTGTAACTTTTAATAAAAGTAGCTGATAATGATAAAAAGCAAATTAAAATACCCTCATATTTACTTGTTTTTAAGCTTATTGCTTATTACACAAAACATAAGCCTGTACTCACAAAATGCTGAAATTAATTTAAGCAACGACAGCATATTAATAGGAGAACAGGTTGAATTAAAAATCCGGGTTAGCTGCGATAAAAAATCAACATTTGACATTCCCTGGAACACTATTTACGACAGCATTAGCAATAAGTTTGAAATATTAAATTACAGTAATATTGACACCATCGTTTCCCACGAAACATCAAAAAAGCAGATTACTCAAAAACTCACAGTTACCTCATGGGAAGAAGGTATGCATGTAATTTACCCTTTTGAATTTTCCTGTATTACAGATAATAAAAGTGAGATTTTTGAAAGTGAAGCGCAATTAGTAAGTGTTTGGTTGATAGATGTTGATGATGAAAAACATCCAAAAGATATTAAACCAATTATTTCTATCCCAATTACATTAAGAGAAGCTTTGCCCTGGATTATTGGCGTTTTACTATTATTGCTGGCTTTGTTTATTTTTTATAAGTACCGCCATAAGCTGAGGAAAAGGCCGGCAGGTGTGGTTGTTAAAAAACTGCCTGATGTTCCTGCGCATGTTTATGCATTAAGCGAACTTGAAAGCCTGAAAAAGAAAAAGCTATGGCAAAGTGGTAAGGTCAAGCTGTTTTACATAGAGCTAAGTACTATCCTTCGCAGTTATATTGAAATGCGATATGGAATAATGGCTTTGGAGATGACGTCCGACGAAACTCTTAATGCAGTATTAAAGCCCCTTTCAGAATTTTCCAATCAATATAACAACTTAAAATGGATACTGGAGGTTTCTGATATGGTTAAGTTTGCAAAACACAATCCTTTACCGGACGAAAACCATAAATGCTTAGAACTTGCTTTTGAATTTGTTAATTTAACCAAAGAAGAAAAAGAGGAAGAAAGTAATAAAACAGAAAATACTAATAGTAAAGATGTTTAGCGATATAACCTTTGCATATTACCCGTTTTTATTTTTACTATTAACAATTCCATTGTTAATAGCCTGGTATATTTGGAAGTATAAAGAACGCAGGGCCAAAATAAATTTTTCAAACACCTCTTTTTTAAAAGACATTAAAAAACCATTACGCGTAAAGTTTGTTCATTTGCCATTTATTCTCAGAATGCTTGTAATGGCATTATTAATAATAGCATTAGCGCGGCCGCAATCATCATCAAGAATAAAGGAGGTAACTATTGAAGGGATAGACATTATGATTGCGTTAGATATTTCAGGTTCTATGCTTGCAGAAGATTTTAAGCCAAACAGAATGGAAGCAGCAAAAGAAACTGCAATAGATTTTATAAGGATGAGAAGAGGTGACCGGATTGGAGTATCAATTTTTGCCGGCCAAAGCTTTACGTTATGCCCTTTAACAACTGATCATGATTTATTGATAGATTTGTTGCACTCAGCACGTACAGGTATGGTTGATGATGGTACTGCTATTGGAGACGGGCTGGCTACAGCTGTTAACCGTTTGCGGGAAAGCGATGCCGTAAGCAAGGTAATTGTTCTGTTAACCGATGGAATTAATAATACCGGAATGATTGACCCATTAACTGCTGCAGAAATTGCTGCTTTAAAAAACATAAGAGTATATACTATCGGTGTTGGAAGCGATGGGCCTGTGCCCTACCCTTTTGAAACACCATTTGGCATACAATACAGAAATGTAGAAATCCCTGTTGATGAAAAGCTTTTAATAGAAATTGCGGACATGACAGGCGGAAAATATTTCTGGGCTGACAATCCTGATAAACTTAATGAAGTATATAAGGAAATTGACAAACTTGAAAAATCAAAAATTGATGTAGAAGAACTTACAAGAGTTCATGATGAATTTTTACCTTTAGTAATATTGGCTTTAGGATTGTTAATTCTTGAAGTCTTTTTAAGATACACATGGTTAAGGAGTTTACCATAAACAAAAAAAAATTAGTAAAACATAGTTTAATGGCTGATTATGGATATGCTGATATTTGAAAACACACATTTATTATTCTTATTTCTGGTTATACCTGTAATCGTGATTCTGTTTCTAATTGCAAGGTTCAAGAGAAATACGGTAATAAAAAAGCTTGGCGCAAGAAAAACAATTTTGCGGCTAATGCCTTTGATTTCATTTAAAAGGCCATGGATAAAAATGTTTTTAATATTATCAGCCCTGTCAATGATTATAATTGCTGCAATAAACCCAAAGGTGGGAAGCAGGATGGAAGAAGTAAAAAAAGAAGGTATTGATATAGTAATAGTATTAGACGTTAGCCGCAGCATGTTAGCTGAAGATATCAGGCCAAACAGGCTTGAGCGCTCAAAAGCTGCAGTTTCAAGGCTTATTGACAACCTGGAACAAGACAGGATAGGAATAGTTGCTTTTGCTGGCAATGCAGTAACAAAAGTGCCTTTAACCAGTGATTACTCTGCAGCAAAAATGCTATTAAGAACTATAGGCGTGCACTCGGTTTCTGTTCAGGGAACTGCTATTGGAAGCGCTATTGAAAGGGCAATGCTTTCTTTTAAGGATGAAAACAATAAAACCAAAGTAATCATTGTTATTTCTGATGGTGAAAGCCATCTTGACGACCCGGTTGAAGCTGCAAAAAATGCCGCTGATAATGATATTATTATTCATACTATTGGCATTGGCACAAAGGATGGTGCCCCAATTCCAATTTATGAAAACAACAGGATGAGAGGATTTTTAAGAGACAGCGAGGGGAATACCGTTATTACTAGATATGATGAAAATACTTTAAGAAGTATTGCAAATGCAGCTAATGGAGTTTTTCAGCATGGTGCCGGGGCGGATATGGGTTTAAATAATATTCTTGATGAAATTAGAAAGCTCGACAAGCAAGAGTATGAAGTAGTCGTTTTTGCAGACTATGAAAGCAGGTATCACTACTTTGTGGCATTGGCTTTGTTGATATTGCTTTTGGAATTACTTATATTTGAAAGAAAGAACAAGTGGGTTGATAAAATAAATATATTTAAAGAATAGTTTTACATAATAATTGTATTTTTAAAATGAAGTTATTAATTGTTTTTCCGGTATTAATATTTTTGTCGCTTGGCCTTTTCGGGCAAGTTGAAAACTCCATTATAAGGGAAGGCAACAGGCTTTTTAATGAAGGTGAATATAAAAAAGCAGAAGTAAAATTTCTTGAGGCATTGGAGTTTAACCCGGAAAATATATATGCTTTATACAACCTGGGAAACACGCTATACAAACAAGGAAGATATGAAGAAGCTGCCGAGGTTTTTGAAGCTGTGTCGCAAATAAGTAGCGAAAATGAACTAAAATCACAAGCATTTCACAACCTGGGGAATTCGCATATCGGGCTTCAAAACTATGACAAAAGTATTGAAGCATATAAGGAATCACTCAGGTTAAATCCCGGCGACATGGATAGCAGGTATAATTTGATATATGCTATGAACAGGTTGCAGGAACAGGATGAGCAACAATGCCAGGACGAGCAGGATCAGGAAGAAGGCGATGATCAGGACGACGAGCAAGAACAAGAACAGAAGCCTGACACACAAAATGATAAAAATGATGATGAACAGCAAGAGCAGCAAAGGCCTGACCAGATATCACCGCAGGATGCAGAAAGAATACTTGAGGCTCTAAGACAGGAAGAGCAAAAAGTATTGGAAGAAATGGAAGAAAAGAAGAAGGAAACAGTTCCCGGAAGAGTTGACAAAGAATGGTAACAATGAAAACAAAAATACTAACTAAAATATTACTGCTATTGTTTCCGCTAATAAGTGTTACGGAAATTTTAGCCAGTGATGTATCGGTAGAAGCCAGCGCCCCATCACAGGTTGCTGTGGGTGAGCGTTTCAGAATAAGTTTTTCGGTTAATACGAGGCCTTCAGAGTTTAGTCCACCTGCTTTTGAAAACTTTCGGCTTATTTCCGGCCCAAGCCAATCTTCCAGTTCTTCTGTACAGATTATTAACGGCAATATTACTCAAACACATTCATACACTTACACTTATGTGCTTGAAGCTACCAATGAAGGTAGTTTTACCATTGGCAGTGCAACCGTAAAGTACAATAACCGGGAATATACTTCCAACCCTGTAAGTATCAGTGTTACAGAAGGCCAGGCCAGGCAAAGCCAACAACAAAGGCCGGCGCAGCAACACCGGCAACAAGATCAGGCAATATCCCAGGATGATATTTTTATAAGGGCTTATGCAAGCAACAATAGCCCATTCCTTGGAGAACAGGTAATTGTTAACTACAGGATTTATACAAGAGTAAACGTTGCTCAATACTCTTTTGAAAAGATACCCGGTTTCCAGGGGTTTTGGGCGGAAGAGCTCGGTGTAAGTGACCGGCAGGCCAGATCAAAGGTGATAGACGGAGTTCAATATAGAGTTGCTGACATAAGAAAAACAGCAGTATTCCCGCAAAGAAGCGGAGAATTAACCATTGAACCTCTTGAGCTTGAATGTGTTGTTCAAATTCCTTCGCGCAGAAGAAGAGGCAGCATGATAGATGAATTTTTTGGCGGATCGTTTTTCGGGCAATATGACAGCAAAAATATTGTAATCAAATCAAACCCTGTAAAACTAAATGTAAGGCCACTACCTACACAAAACAGGCCTGCTGCTTTTACAGGGCTTGTTGGTGATTTTGACATTAACGCGACATTAAGCCCTGAAGAACTAAACGTAAACGACGCCAGCAACCTTGTAGTTACAATTACCGGCAGAGGCAATATGAGAATGGTAGAAAAACCAAAGTTGCAACTACCAAAAAACATGGATGCTTTTGACCCTAATATTTCTGATAATATAAGAAAAACATCAAGTGGAATATCAGGTTCAAGAGAATTTGATTACCTGCTAATTCCACGAACAGGCGGTGAATACAAAATCCCCGCTATAAGATTTGCATATTTTAACCCTGAAAAAGAAAGATACATCACCAAAGAAACCCAAGAATTTAATATTAAAGTTGAAGGTGTATCAGCAATTTCTGATGCATCACTATCAAGGCATCACCAGGAAGGAAGGCTAATTACTGATGATGTAATGTTTATTTATACAAAGCCTGTAATTCTTAATCAAAAAGGTGAAATGTTTTATAACAGTATGTATTTTTTCATCTTAATTATTATACCACTGACTTTGCTAGTTGTTTTAATAATTTACAGAAGAAGACACCTTAAATTACAAAGTAATCAGGCATTATTAAAAAATAAAAAAGCAAATAAAGTTGCAAAAAAAAGGCTTAAATCAGCAAAGTATTACCTGGGAGAAAAGAAGCAAGAGTTGTTTTATGATGAAGTTTCAAGGGCATTGTGGGGATATATTTCTGACAAATTGAATATATCACTTTCAGAGCTAAACAGATAAAACATAGAAAGAAAGCTGGAGGAAAAAAATACAAACTCTTCATTTATAAAAAAGTTCATCAACGTGCTTGAAGAGTGTGATTTTGCGAGATTTGCCCCGGGAGACCCGCATACTCTGATGGAAGAAATTTATAATAAAGCAATATCAACAATTATTGCCTTAGAAAAAGATTTCAAAAACAAACGATATTAAAACATTTTTTCATGAAACATATCGCAGTTCTTTTGTTCATAATTATATATGCCAGTGCTGCTAACTCTGAAGTTAGTAATCCTGAGACATTATGGGAAAAAGCAAATGAAGCATATATTAACGAAGAGTATGCTTATGCCGCCGAGTTATTTGAAAATATAATCAACCAGGGTTATGAATCTTATTATCTACACTACAACCTTGGAAATGCATATTTTAAAGATAATAAGATTGGGCTTGCAATCCTCAATTTTGAAAGAGCTAAAAGGCTTAACCCCTCCAGTGACAGGGTGAATCATAATTTAATGGTTGCAAACTCCAGGATTATTGACAGGCTGGAGCCTGTACCAAAATTGTTTTACCAAAAATGGTGGAACTCTTTAATAAATGTTATGAATACAAATCAATGGGCCATTTCAACTATAGTATTATTATTCATTTTTTTGGTTTTTGCATCATTATTCCTGTTTTTAAAGAATATGAAGTCAAAAAAAATCAGCTTTTACACATCAATTTTTATTTTACTGCTTACTGTTTTTAGCTTTATTATTACTAATCAAAGTTATTTAAGAACAACCTCAGAAAATGAAGCTATTGTATTGTCTGTAAGAGTAACCGCAAAAAGTGCTCCTTCCAAAACATCCACTGATTTATTTGTTATTCATGAAGGCACAAAAGTTGAAATAATTAATACTCTCGGGCATTGGACAGAAATAAAACTTGCGAATGGTAATATTGGCTGGATAGAAGAAAATTCCATTAAAATAATCTAACAGCCTGTAATTCTTTCTTAACCTTATCTTTCAGCATACTACATTAAAAATTTCAAAAAAAAATTTATAAAAATTTGTTTTATTTTAATACAAAGTGTTACTTTTGTCGAAATTTTAACCACTCTTAACCGTTATGTTTGCCCTTATGTATATTTTATGTTTGTTGTATTTTTAAATTTTTTATTTTTATATGAAACATTCTGACTTACCGGTTATTGAACTGCAACAACCTGAAGTATTTATGAGTAAAATTGACAAAGAGTTAGTTATAAACGAAATAGCAAAAGTTTACAAGCTTTTTGTAAGGTTTTACTTTAAAGAGAGAGACCCGGACTCTTTGAAAAAGCTTTTCTCTGAAAATATTTCAAATATTGGTTCAGCCAGTGATGAACTTGCCACCGGCTTAGCTGATGTAATGGACATTTTTTACAGAGACAGGGACCAGTGTCCGGATGAGATTAATTACAAAGAATCAAATTTTAGCATTACAGCTATTAACTCCCATTCAGGATTAGCAATTTGCGAGTACGACCTTTACACAATAATTGACAAAATGCCTATTGCTATGCCTGGATACAGAATATCTATGATAGTAGGAAAAAGCAATGGGAAATGGTTGATTAACCACCTGCATTTTTCAAAAGGCGAAGAAGAGTTGCAAGAGGGCGAATCTTTTCCGTTAAAAGAAATAGAAAAAAGAAATAAAATTCTTGAGCAAATTGTACAGGACAGAACAAAAGACCTTTCAAACCTAAATGAAGAGCTCAAACAGGCAAATAAAAACATTCTTGAAATAAAGCAAAGGTTTGAATCAGTGTTTGAAAATGTAAATGATGGCATTATGGTGGCCGACTGGACAAACAAAAGCTTTTACATGCTAAATAACAAGATGTGCGACCTCCTTGGTTACTCTAAAAATGAACTATTAAACCTGTGGATTGATGATATCCTTCCAAAAGAGTATTACAAAGAATCTATTGAAAAGTTGCAAAAACAGTATGCAGGTAAAACCATAATTGCAGAAGAATTGCCATTTTTAACAAAAAACAATGAAATAAAATACTTCGATGTAAACTCAAAAACAGTTACTATTAATGACAAACAGTACTTTGTTTCATTGTTGCGTGATATAACTGAGAAAAGGGCTACAATGGAACTGCACAAGGAAATGGAAATATCACGCAAGGCATCAGAAACCAAAGACCTGTTTCTTGCAAATATCAGCCATGAAATACGCACCCCGGTTACCGGAATAATTGGAATGACAGAAGTACTAAAACGTTCTGAATTAAATAATGAGCAATATGAATATCTGGAAATTATTAAAGAATCGTCTAACGTCTTACTGGATATCATTAATGATTTGCTTGATATTTCAAAAATAGAAGCAGGGAAACTTGTTTTAAGAGAAGAAGCATTTACCTTACACGAGTTGCTGTGGAATATCAAAACATTATTTGAAGGCAGGGCATGCAGAAAAAGCCTTGATTTAAAGCTTTCATACTCAACAAACATCCAGGACAAAATAATTGCAGACAAAACCAGGATTGAGCAAATTTTAATGAACCTTCTGACAAATGCAATAAAGTACACCGAAGAAGGAAGCGTGGAGATAAGCGTTTCAGCATTAAGTAATAATATATACAACAGCGAAATAAAGATTGAAGTTAAAGATACCGGCATTGGTATTTCCGATGAAGACAAACCAAAGCTCTTTAAAAAGTTTGAGCAACTTGATCAATCATATACACGTAAAACCGGTGGCTCAGGCTTAGGCTTATATATTTGCAAAGAGCTTACCAAATTGCTTGGCGGAAAAATTGACGTGGAAAGCACGCCTGATGTTGGCAGTAACTTTTGGTTTACTTTTAAAGTGAAGAAAGCTTATACTGAAGAGGCAGAATTGCAACAAGCTGATTTAAATATTGACAATGTAGATCTCGGATTTAATGTACTAATAGTAGATGACAAAGAGGTAAATATCCAGGTTATCAAGCTAATGCTTGAATCAGCAGGATGTAATGTTGACATTGCTACTGATGGTAAAGAAGCTATAGCAGCATACAAGCCGGATTTTCACCAGATAATATTTATGGATATAATGATGCCGGTTATGGATGGAGTTACATCTATGCTGAAAATCAAAGAAAAGTATAAGAATGCACCGCCAATTGTTGCCCTCACTGCTAATGCTATGGAAGGTGATGCTCAAACTTATATGTCGAAAGGGTTTTCGGATTATATGCCAAAGCCTGCCAATAGAGCAGGGTTAGTGAATATGATGTTAAAATGGGTAAAATAAAATTATTCTAGTTTACCTGTAATAAAGTCCTCAATAACTTTATTATAATCACGAAAACCTTTAACCGGAGGCAAATCACCATGGCCGGCCCCCGGAATTCTCCGGGCAAAACCGGATTCACCGCTATAATTATTGAAAATTACTTCTCCATGAGATTCCATACTTAAGAAAGAATCATCTTTCCCGTGAAACCAAAGAAAAGGCTGGGAAACATTTTTAATATACTCAGCATTACTAATTTTAAGGTTGGCAAAGTATGAGCCTGGCAAAGTAAGTGCAGAGCCATCCTGAACCATCACATCAAATGAAGCAAATGGATTTTCAAGTATTAACCTTGACGGCTTCATTGAGTAATCTTCAGCCGACACCTTTGTAGCTGGTGCTGACCCAAGGCTGAAACCATAAATAACCAACCTGTCATTGGTTAATCCTTTGCTTTTTAACCATTGCATTGCTGCATCTGTGTCAGCATAAATTCCAGCCTCTGTAGGTTCGCCCTCCGACATGCCAAATCCTCGATAATCAAAGGTCATAATCCCAAATCTGTTGGGCAGGCCAATATTAGCTAACAACTTAACACGAGGCCAGTAAAAATCCATGTGGTCTCTGTTGCCATGGCAATATAAAATCACTGTATCTGTGTCAATTTTATTAATATCTCCAACATATAATGCATATATCTCTTTTGCATCATTCTCTCCGTCTATTTTGGATGAAATCGTAAATAAATGTATCATTGAATCATGAATAAAGAATGAATCATCAAGTACAAAATCAACCTCATAAGGATAATCATCCAATAAATATTCATCAACTTTTGATTCATTAAACAGGAAAGAATCCATTCTTATACAGGATAACACAGGCATTATAAAAATCAGAATAAACAATAAACGACAAATCTTGTTTTGCATAATTTTTTAGTTTTAATAAGCATTTAATAAGCAAAAAAACCGTTAAAACCGGTAATTAAAGCCAAGATATATTCCGGGCGCACCTCTGCTTCCAAACCATTTCACATAATCAACAACAATGTCTTCATTACTAACATGAGGCGCTAAATATTTTATTTCTACATTAATATTCCATTTTTCCCCAACATAAGTATGGCCTATATGAGGCGCAAACAACCATTTATTGGTATTTATTTCTCCATGCGCTTTATAGCGCGCCAAATCAAACCAGTTAGAAATACCAAAATAATAAAAGCTACCCTTATCATTATATGTTTTGTATGCATTTATATCTAAAACCGGAAACATCTTTGGATTCCACTCCCATATATCTACCATAAAGTTAAATCCGGTGCTTGCACTTAAACCAAAATAATATTCGTTTTCATCCAGGAAATTGTACAATACTCCCATTTCGGTGTGAATAACACCGGAAATTAATGAAGTAGTATGTAATGAACCGTAAGTTGTAAAACTATTACTTAAACCGCGTGCATAATGAACTGAAGTTAATGGAATCGGTATTACAACATCCGAAAAATTAATTAGTGGGCCGCCAAGGCTCAGGCCTACCTCCTTGTCGCCATCCTCCAATGGCTTAACAACCCTTGATGATGTACACGAAAAAACCAGCAGGCTGATAAAGATTATTGGTAAGTATATTTTCATAATTAAAAGTTTTTCAAAATTATAAATAAAGTTAATCATTAAAAATAATTTAATAGAGTACATATAGCAAAACCCCCTTAATTCTTTGGTTTCTAAACTTATATAAAATAAACTCAGGCAATTATTGCATATATTTATAACAAATATTTTGTTATTGTAAAAACTATTTCGTTTCTTTGCGAAATGCAAAAATGCATATATTCACTTACTAATACACTACGTAATGGCCTTATAATAAAACATTGACAGTACGTTATTTGCTGGATTCCGGTCTCGTCACATAGTGCACGGTTTTTTTCGGACAAAAGTGATAACTAATTTTAATAATACATTTATGAAAATAAAAATATTAGGTTCAAAATGCGTAAAATGCAA
>PWND01000320.1 GCA_003557965.1 Bacteroidales bacterium
CCTCCGAAGGTTTTTTTGGCATTCAAGACAGGCTTGGGTCAGAGGCAATGTTGCTTATGCTTGATTATGGAATTTTTTATGAATTTATCCCGATGGATGAACTTGAAAATGAAAATCCTAAAGCCATTAGCCTTGAACAAGTTAAAGCAAATAAAAACTACGCCATGGTTATAACAACAAACGGGGGCTTATGGAGGTATTTAATAGGAGATACAGTTGTTTTTACAAGTACAAAACCTTACAGGATAAAAATATCAGGCCGTACAAAAAACTTTATAAATGCATTTGGAGAAGAGCTAATTGTTGATAACACAGATAAGGCGCTTGCCAGGGCGTGCGAAATATGTAACGCCATAATAAGTGAATATACCGCAGCTCCAATATTTTTAGATGATGCAGATTCAGCAGCACATGAGTATTTAGTCGAGTTTGAAAAAGAACCGGATGATAAGGAAAATTTTATTAACGAACTAGATACTGAATTAAAAAGCCTTAATTCAGATTATGAAGCAAAAAGAACAGCAGATATAATGCTGAAAAGGCCTGAGCTGAAAGTTTTAAAGCCGGGAACATTTTATAATTGGTTAAAATCAAAAGGAAAAATTGGCGGACAAAATAAAGTTCCAAGGCTACATAATAACAGAAAGTATGTTGACGAGATACTAAAGTTTGCGGAATAACTTCCGAATTAGAATAAATTTTATAATTTTAAACTTGTATTGTAATTTTTATAAAAATTGAACTTTTTCTTTCATATACAAAGCAGGTTGAGGGCTCACCTAAGGTTAGGGCTAACATTAATAATTTGCGTTTACGCCACTGTTAGCGCTTATGCGCTTCAACCACCTGTATTTGAATTCGTAAATGAAGTTAAAGCTCAAACCCACAATTTTGCTGTTGACAGATTATCAAACCTCTACTGGCTTGAAGATGGAAGCCTTATTAAATATAACCCCAAAAAAGATGAAAAGCTGCAATACAGCAATAGAAACTGGGGTGATATCCACGCCTTTGATGTTAGCAACCCGTTGAATATTATAGTTTTATTTAAAGACTTTAACAGAATTGTTTTTTTAGATAAAAACCTTAACCCTAAAGATTTTTTCGTTAACGAATCATCATTGATAAACATAAGGCCAACGCTTATATGCAGCTCAGAGCAAAATGGCTTTTGGGCTTTTAGCCCTTTAGATTATAAAATTTACAGATTTAATGACAAATTTAATATTGAGATAGAAAGCGAATCAATAAACCACATGTTCCCGGACTTTTCTAATCCCTTTCAAATGATAGAAAGCTCGGATAGGCTTTTTATTAGTGATAAAGAAAGTGGGATTTGGGTTTTTGACAGATTTGCAAACTTTTCCTTTGTTATTCCTCTGAAAAATATCGGCTTTTTTCAAGTTAGAGATAATACAATATTATATTTTAAAGATAACCTTATTGGGATGTATAACTTTGAGCAGCATTCGGAAGAGCTGTTTCTTCTTCCTGAAGAAAATGTGCTAAAAGGCTATATAATGGATATGTATCTATACTTGCTAAAGGCTGATGCTATTAAACAATATAGAATTAAATAGATTATTTATTACTAAAACATAATATTTATGCATATTGCAATTGCCGGTAATATTGGCTCAGGAAAAACAACATTGGCATCATTGCTGTCAAAGCATTATAAGTGGGAAGTTCAATACGAAGATGTTGAGTCGAACCCTTACCTTAACAACTTTTATGAAGATATGCAACGCTGGTCTTTTAACCTCCAGGTTTACTTTCTAAACAGCAGGTTTAGGCAAATTGTTGACATCAGAAAGGGTGAAAAAACGGTTATTCAGGACAGAACCATTTATGAAGATGCTTATATTTTTGCTCCCAACCTTCATGCTATGGGGCTTATGTCAACAAGGGATTTTGATAACTACTCAAGCTTATTTCAGCTTATGAGCTCGTTTTTGCAAGCCCCTGACTTATTAATCTATCTGAAAGCAAGCGTGCCCACTCTTGTAAATCAAATTCAAAAAAGAGGACGGGAATATGAAAATTCTATTAGGCTTGATTACCTGAAAAGACTCAATGAAAGATATGAGGAGTGGATAAACCGGTATGAACTTGGCAAGTTGCTTATTATAGATGTTGATAATAATAAGTTTTCTGAAAAACAAGAAGACCTGGGTGAGGTAATAAGAAAAATTGACGCCGAAATTCATGGACTATTTTAATTATATTATCAAGTTGATAATATAATTTTTTTAATCACATATCATAAAAAGTAAAACCTTTAAATATTTATGAAAATCATAGGGGTTATTCCGGCTCGTTATGACTCATCCCGCTTCCCGGGGAAGCCTTTAGCCGATATTTATGGAAAATCTATGATTCAAAGGGTTTATGAACAGGCAAAAAAAGCAAAATCGCTTAATGAAGTCGTTGTTGCAACTGATGATAAACGAATATATCGGCATGTTGAAAAATTCGGCAATGTTGTTTATACCTCCAGAGAGCACCAAAGTGGCACTGAAAGGTGTAATGAAGCAATAAGCATTGTTAATGTGAATAATGAATACAATAGCACGGATGTGCTAATTAATATTCAGGGAGATGAACCGTTTATAGATCCTAAGCAAATTAACCTTGCTGCATCGCTGTTTGATAATGATAATGTTGAAATAGCAACATTAATAAAAAAAATTGATGACTCTGTTGAACTGTTTGATGAAAATGTTGTAAAAGTTATTTATCGAAAAAATAAAACAGCAATCTATTTTAGCAGAACCGCAATCCCATTTTGCAAAAACCTTCACCCTGAAAAGTGGCTTGATAGTTTTACATTTTACAAACATATTGGTATTTATGCATATAGAATTGGTGTATTAAAAAATATTTCAGAGTTGCCGGTGTCCAACCTGGAAAAAAAAGAATCATTGGAACAGCTTAGGTGGATAGATAACGGTTATTCTATACATGTTGCTGAAACTCAGTCGGAAACATACTCTGTTGACAGCCCGTCTGATATAAAAAAAATCCCCCACAACCTTGCATAAACTACTTTAAATCAAAAGCATTTTCTAATTTTTATCATAAAAAAATTATTTTCTTTTGAGTTTTTTTATAACTTAGCCAAGTTATTTGCGTATATATAAAAAAATAAAGTTTTGTTACCGGTTTGCCGGGCTTGTTTGGCAAAGATTTATTGAACTTTAATAATATAATTTATTATATAACCTCAAAATCCTAAAGTATGAAAGTAGGAAAATATATTAGTGAATTATTATTTACTTCTGAATTTGTCGTATTAGAGAACTTTGGAGAGTTTTCAACAAAGTACATTCCGGCAAGATTTGTCCCGGAAAAGAAAAAAGTTGAAGCGCCAAGCAAAGTGGTTGCATTTAACCCTAAAAATAAAAAAGATGATAAGGGTGCTCTTGCAGCTTATATGGCGAAAAAAGAAGGAGTAACAGCAGAAAAAGCAAAGAGCTTCGTTGAAACCTTTGTTAGTGAAATGAATAATTCACTAAAATCAGGGAAAAAAGTTGAGCTTGAAAGTATTGGCCAGTTTTCTATGGCGCCAAATGGAGAAATTGATTTTAGCCCTGACAAGTCAATAAACTATCTGGGTGGCTCCGCAGGCATGAAGAGCGTTAGTGAACCGGAAAAAAAATCACCGGAACAGGCAAAAACGGAAGCAGATAAAGTGTTAGATAAGGCTGACGAGGTGAAAAAAAGCGAAGAAACACCAAAACCCGCTCCTAAAGCTGATGCAGCTGCAGAAAAACGCCCCGGACAGGCTATAGATGAGCCCAAAAAGCCGGGTGTTGATGAAAAGAAACCTGGTGACGACGCAAAGAAACCAGGTGATCCTTCAGCGAAAGCTGCCTACGACAGGCCCCGAACAGAGCCAATTAAAGAAAAAACCGGCTTGCCGCCTGCACTGAAGTGGGTTGCATTCCTTGTTACTCCTATTCTGATAGTTGGTGTTATTTTTGCCTTTACACATGAGTATTTTATCGGCGATAAAGCAATTGATATAACAAGCTTGTTTACAAAAAGAGATAAACCTACGCAAGTAACTACAGTGCCTGATGTTGAAAGAGATGCTGTAAGAGAAGCAAGAGAATACCTGGAAAAAACAGAAATTACAGATGATGATGTTGCTGTTTCAGAAACTGTTGCTACTCCTTCTACACCAGAGCCAGGCAGAAGGGTTTATCATATTATTGTTGGAAGTTTTGAAGAAGAGCATAATGCTAATATATATGCTGATGAGCTTCAGCGCAAAGGTGCAGTTAACGCCAAAGCATTTCCCAAAAACCCGCTTGGGTTTTACAGGGTTTCTTATGGCTTTTATTATGATTTAAGTGAAGCAGAAAGAGAGCTTACCAGGGTTCAACAGGAAGAAAACCCTGATGCATGGATACTACACCGTTAAATTTTATAAGTGATAATTAGTAGTGGCAAAGAAAAAGCGTATCAGATTTGCTGAATTAGACACTTTTGCTAATGTAATTCAACCAAAATACCAACATATTTCTGAAAATCATTATTTGCGCGGCAACTGGAGCCGCGCATTTTTTAATAATAACAACCCGGTTGTTTTAGAAATTGGTTGCGGCAAAGGTGAATATACTATTAATCTCGCCCGGGAAAATCCCCAAAATAACTATATCGGCATAGACTTAAAAGGCGAAAGGTTATGGAGAGGCGCTAAAACTGCACTGGATGAAGGACTTAAAAATGTTGCTTTTCTAAGAATACAGGCCCAAAAGATTAACTACTTCTTTGATGAAAATGAAGTATCGGAAATCTGGATCACATTTCCTGACCCCCAGGAACAAAAGCCCAAAACCAGGAAAAGACTTACGAATGAAAAGTTCCTGAAAATGTATAAAACAATTATGAATGAAAATGGATTTATACATTTAAAAACTGATAATGTGAGGTTTTTTGATTATTCAATAAATGCCGTAGAAAACTTTAACGGCTCTATTGTTGAGGTTAACAGAAATATATACAATAACCCCGGCGAGCTCCCAGGTGTTGTTACACGAATAAAGACTTATTACGAAGAAATGTTTGTTAGTGAAGGCAAACCTATTTGTTATATGAAGTTCAGGGTTTAATTCTAATGAAACCCTCATCTACTAAACATGTATAAAAGTGCATGTGTGAACATGAGGGTTCCATCGGGATAAAAGCACCTTAAATTGAATACATGAATACGCATAATGCTAATATTCAATTTGATAACACTAATTTATACAGATAAAAATGCTGCATGGCTGATAAACATAATAATTTTTTCAACAGGGTTTATAAGGTTGTTGAACTTATTCCTTATGGAAGAGTAACAACTTATGGTGCTATAGCTAAATATATTGCCACTGCCGGTTATGCCAGAATGGTGGGATGGGCAATGAATAAATCTCACGCAAATTCAACAAAAATTCCTGCTCACAGAGTGGTTAACCGAAATGGCTTACTCACCGGGAAACACCATTTTGGAGGCATAAATGTTATGGCGCAACTTTTAGAAAGCGAGGGTGTTGTTGTAAAAAATGATAAAGTTGTTAACTTTAATGAAGTTTTCTGGGACCCCGCAAAAAACCTGGAATAATATATCAGAAAATGATTTCTGGAGTTTTAACTATTGTAGTAAAAACATTTTTCAGGAATTTTTGTTATATGCATAAAGTAGATTGTTATTATTGGTAAGCGCTTTAGTAATAACCTATGAAGAATTGTTAGCCAAAATAGACTTGATAAGTTAAACCATGCAATTACGATTTTGTATTAAAAATGAATTATTGTAGTATCAAATTGATTACTTTTGCATGATATTATTTAGAAAAAATATAAATTACTTTAATATTTTAAACTATGACAACTACAAATAAAGAAGAATTAACAAAGAAAGTAGAAAACGTAATTGAACAAATAAAACCATATCTCCAGGCAGATGGTGGTGATATTAGATTTGTAAATATTACTGAAGACAACGTTGTTAATGTTGAACTTTTAGGAGCATGTGGAAGCTGCCCAATGAGCCAAATGACATTAAAAAATGGTGTTGAGCAAGCTGTTAAAAAAGCTATCCCGGAAATTAAGTCTGTAGAATCTATTTAAGCAGCAAGTAATAAATCTTATAAAAGAGACTTGCCTATTTGATAAGAGTCTCCGACTTTTTCTCCAATTTTTCTGTATTCTCTTGCACCTCCAATGTATATAAGAGGATTAAAAAGTTCTATATCCAGTGATCTTGGGTTATCAGGGTCATTAAGTTTATCTGTGTCCATATACAATTCAAGTATTTCTCCTGCAAAATGATTGGTTGTGCCCACAACCGAAGAGCTTACAAGCTTGCATTCAAAGTTTAGCGGACACTCTTTTATTATTGGTGACTTTATATACTTTGAAGGCATTTTGGTTAAGCCTGTTTTTGCAAATTTGTCAACATCTTTTCCTGATGAGATTCCACAGAAGTCGGCTTCTTTCATTATGTCAACCCCTGCAATATTTACAGAAAACTCTTTATTTTTAAGAATTTCTTTTCCGGAAAACCCTTTTGTTCCAACGGATATTCCAAGTGTAGGAGGGTTACTTGTTAGCAGGCTTACCCATGCAATTGTTACAATATTAGCTTTATCCATATTGCCGGTTACTACCAGGCTGGTTGGTAGTGGGAATAAAATTTTTTGCGGACCAAATGATGTTTTCATAAGTTCATTATTTTTGTTCTGAAAAATATTTATTATCTATATTTTCTTTTAATATTTTGCAACTATAGGCATTTTTCTGCCATATCCAAATGCTTTTTTTGAAACTCTCAAAACAGGAGGTGTTTGATATCTCTTGTGCTCGCTGTAGTTTACGAGGCTTAAAACTTTTTCTACAGTTTTACTGCGAAATCCCCGGCTGATTATCTCACTTTTACCAATTTTTTCTTCTATGTATAGTTTTAGTATTTTATCTAATTCTTCATACTCCGGCAATGAATCAGAGTCTTTTTGGTTTGGCCGTAATTCAGCTGATGGTGGTTTATTTATTGTGTTTTCAGGGATTATTATTCCTTTTTTATTAATATAATTGGCCAATTCGTAAATATCTGTTTTATATACATCCCCTATTACTGAAAGGCCTCCGCACATATCACCGTATAATGTAGAATAACCTACAGCAGATTCACTTTTATTACTGGTATTAAGCAACATGTAACCAAATTTATTTGACAACCCCATAAGAATTATTGCTCTTGCCCTTGCCTGAAGATTTTCTTCTGCTGTTCCAAAACTTGTATTTATAAACTTATGCTCTAAAGTTTTTAATAGTGTATTGTAAGTGTCAGTAATAGGTATAATATCATAAGGCGTATTAAGGTTTTCTGCCAGTTCTTTTGCATCATCTACTGAATGTTTTGAACTATAAGGGCCTGGCATAAGAATAGCCCAAACATTTTCAGCCCCAAGGGCATTTGCTGCTATTACTAATACTAATGCAGAATCAAGCCCGCCTGATAAACCAACTATTGCCTTTTTAAATCCTTGCTTATTAAAAAAGTCCTTTACACCCATGGTTAATGCATTATAGAGCAAGGAAGGCTTTTCAAGATTAGTGTTAGAAACAGGCTTGTCTTGCTTGTTGATTTCGGCTAAATCAATTACTGCAAAATCTTCTTCAAAATATTGTAGTTCATTAATAATCTCCCCGTCACTGCTAACACAAAGTGAGCCTCCATCAAACAACAATTCGGTATTAGCACCAACCTGGTTAACATTAATTAATGGAAGGCCATAGTTGGCAGCATTGCCGGCCATCACTTTCTTTCGGTTTTTAATGTGCCCCAATGCAAAAGGAGATGCAGAAATGTTAATTATTAATTCAGGATTTTGCATTACTAACTTATCCATTGGAGAGGAAACATAAAGAGGCCTTTCATTAATATTCCACAAATCTTCACAAATTGTTAAGGCAATTTCTTTGTTGCTGATTTTTATGGTTTCGAAGCTGTCTGCCGGTTGAAAATATCTGTACTCATCAAATATATCATAATCAGGCAGCAATCCCTTGCTATAAGAACTTACTATTTTTCCATCGTGCAAAACAAAAGCAGAGTTTAGCAGGCGTTTACCTTTAATTTCAGGGTTAAAAGAAGGTGCTCCAACTATGGCATGTATTTTATTGCAATGACTGGCAATATACTCAACTTTTTCTTTACACCTGATAATAAAGTTGTCAAACTCCAGAAGGTCAGCAGGAGGGTATCCGCACACAGAAAGCTCTGAAAACACTACTAAATCAGCACCAAGTTTCTCAGCCGATTTTATCTTTTTAATAATTTTTTCAGCATTATATTCTAAATTTCCTATGTGATAATTTAACTGCGCAAGGGCTATTTCCATCATTATAAATTATAGCGATTAAACTGTTTTATAATTATTTATGCATTCCGAACTTAACATTTTATGCTTTCATCACCTTGCAACCCTCATGCTTTATGCATACAACCTGTTCATATTTAGCAGATGAGGATTTCATAATAGCATATTTTTAAAACATTACTCCAAAAGTAAGCTGAATATAGTTGGTTGTTATGCTGTGCTTATCAACATTATCAGGTTTTGAAGTAATTAAATTAGTAAAACCATTATTATACTCTATTCCTATTATTATTGAGGCATTTTCTGCCAGTGAATACTCTATTGCCCCACCAATTATTAATGAAGCTCTTAAAAAGGCGATGTCGCTCTTTATGTCAGGGTCATTATCAATCCGCTCGTAATTGTCTGCAAAAAATTTATCTTCGCCTTTGGCACCAATATTAGCACCTAAACCAACTCCAAACTGGCCTAAGAATGTAGTATAGCCTATTTCATTAGTCAAAAGCTTCAATGTAAGAGGAATATTCAAATACTGAAGATTATAAGACCTCCAGTGTGTAACCTCTACTTCATCATCATTAATAATTTCAGTACCTGGCATATTTACCTTCCCCCCAAAGTGTGAAATGAAAAGGCCTGAACCCACATAGTAATTTTCTGTAATACTAAAATCAGATATTAAACCGTATGAATATCCTAAAGAAACTCCATCATTTTCATAACTTCTTGTTTCAGGGCTTAAATAGCCTAAATTTGGAGAAAAGTGAAGTCCCAGCCGCAGCGGCTTGTTTTGCCTGTAAGACTGAGAGTAGGTGCTTGCAACTAAAAATATGATGGCTGCAAATGAAATAATTATTTTTTTCATAATTTTGATTTTTAACTTATTTATTATAATTATGCAATAATACTGAAAATTTTAATTGATAAATAACGTTTTGTTTTATCTTTTGTTGTAAAATTACATTATTATGAAAAGAATTATAAATGCATTAATAACTTTTATTTTACTGCCGGTAATAACTATTGTTATCACCTCCTGCTCCGACAGAAACCCTTTTGATGTTGATTTGTCTGATGTACCTGTTGATTCAATCAAGATCAGCAGGTATGAGAAAGCTTTGTTTGAGACAAATCCTTATGACATATTGAATGATCTTGAGCCTTATCTTGATGAATTTTCGTTTTTCCTTGGTGATGGATTGTTTACTGATGAAGGGCAGCAGCAATTATTCGACTATGTAACTGATAATTTTTTGCAAGAATTATATCTTGATGTTATTGAAAAGTTTCCTGACTTGAGGTTTCTGGAAAATGAACTAACAGAAGCTTTCAGATATTACAGGTATTATTACCCTGAAGCTGATAACCCCAGGGTATATACTTATGTTTCAGGTATTGATTATATGATGCCGGTAAAGTTTGCTGAAAACCACTTAATTATTGGATTAGATATGTATTTGGGTAAGGATTACATTAATTACGAGAGAGCTGGAATTCCTGTTTTTAAAAGGCTTGGCTTTACTCCAAAACATATTTTGCGTGATGTAATGAGCGTTATGGCAGAGAAAAATATGGCTGACGATACAAAGGTCCCGGTTACTTTTTTGGACTATATGATTCATGAAGGAAAAATTCTGTACTTTCTTGACCTGATGCTTCCCAACGAACAAGACTCAATAAAAATTGCCTATACAGAAAATCAAATAAAATGGATGGAAGCTAATGCAAGGCTCGTATGGACATATTTTATTGATAATGATATGATATACTCAAAGGATCGTCATAAAATTAAACAGTTTATCAGCGATGCTCCTTTTACTGTTGTCTTTGGCCCCGGCTCTGCTCCCAGGCCTGGCATGTGGATTGGATGGCAAATCGTTAGGGAGTACATGAAAAAAAATCCTGAAGTAACAATTCAGGAACTGCTTGAAGAGAAAAACCCCCGTGAAATTCTTAACAGGGCATCATTCAGGCCCTGACAATAACTGTTCTCTGTAAAGCTTGTTGTTGTCTTCTATTATTTGCAGTATTTCATCTTTTCCAAGCTTATTGGTACTGGAGGTTTTAATAATTTGTGGCAGTGGGTCCCAGCTTTCTGATAGTGTATTGCTGTATAAGGTAATGCTTTTGCTTACTTCTCCTTTCGACAATTTGTCAATTTTAGTAAATACTATTGTAAAAGGAATATGATTTTCACCCAGCCAGATTAAATACGCTAAGTCATTCTCAAGAGGCTTGTGACGAATGTCAATTAAAAAGAACAGGTTTATTAGGTTTTGCCTTTTCAAAAGATAATTTTTTATTAGCTTTTCCCACTTTTCCCTGGTTGTTTTCGAAATTTTCGCATAGCCAAAGCCTGGCAAATCAGCTAAATACCATGACCGGTTAATCAAAAAATGATTTATTAATCGTGTTTTCCCGGGAGTTGAAGAGGTTTTGGCAAGGGATTTTCGGCCTGTTAACATGTTTATTAACGATGATTTACCAACATTAGACCTGCCAAAAAATGCATATTCCGGGTATATTGGCTTTGGACAGCCTGATAACTTTTCAGAACTTTTTATAAACTCTGCCTCTTTTATTAACATTTGAATCTATTATCAATAGTTTACATGTCTTTCCTTCTTCTTATCATATATATCGGCAATTGTTACTAAAATTCCTGTTTCTTCAACACCGCCAAAGTCTTTATTGAAAACCGTACCAAATGTTTTCATACTGGGGCTTAAATTTATATATGAGTTAAATAATGGTGGGATATTCTCATTATAACTGCGAACCTCTTTTGATAGAATTTTATGATTTTTTTCAGCGCTTTCCCCGGTAAATAGCTTGTCAAAAGAAGAAGTGTCTGTTTTATAGCCTAATGGATTTTTCGGATATGCCAGTTTTTCATTGTCCGGGAAAAACTTATGCATGTAATAAAGTATCATATCCCTGGCAACAGGATTAAAACTGTCGTACATAGTCACTTTGCCATAAAAGTACTTCATTTCAGGGTTGTTTACAACCAGTGCTCCAAGCCCATCCCATAAATTATCAAGAGAATATAAACTTTTCCTGTTTTCTCTTACTCCCTGGTAATTTGGTTGTATAAATGAGCGCCCAAGCTCAATGGTGTATGGCAGATATTCATTAATAAATTTGTTAGAAAAATTAAAGAGCCCAGATGTTGCTATTTGGGGAACATTATTTTTTATAGGGGCATCTTTGCAAAGTATATACCTGTAACCACCAATAATTTCCTTTTCTGAAGCGTCCCAAACAATAAGCTGCTGATAAGGAACTTCAGCTGTATCATAATTGTCAATATCACAGTCTTTACCTGTTCCCCATCCTGCAGTACGGAATGAAACTTCACGCAAACGGCCTATTTCCCTCACGGTATTAGGTGAATCATGATAATTAACATCGTAAATCAGGTTGTCAGCGTTGTTTGTCTTTCGCAACAACTTATCTTTGGTTAATTCATTTATAATTAATTCTCTGTCAATCGGTTCTATTATGTTTTGCATATCTTTCTGTTAATTGTTTTTTGGTTTTTCAGGTACTTTAAACTCATTATTACCTTCACCAGGCAAGCTATATACATGTTCTTTTATCATTTGTGCCCACTCCTGATGAGTATAATCTCTGCTAAACGTTGTGTGAGGTATGGGTTTGCCAAATGTTATTGTTATTTCTTTGCCCTTTTGCTTAAACATCTCATCAGGCAAAAGAAACATTTCTAAATTTAATTTAATTCCAAAAAACTTTCTGACTCTGCCTAAGCGATAAAAAGCCTTGCTGTTTTCTCCATTAATGTGAACCGGTATAACATCCCTTTTATGCTGTATATCCTTAGAAATAAAACTCTTTTTCCACGGCAAATCCTTAATTACGCCTTTTTGCTTTCTTGATACTAAACCTGCCGGAAAAATTAAAACTAACTGTTCAGAATCATATAAATCCTCTATTATTTTTATAACCTCTGAGGGATTACGGCCGTGCTTGTTTATTGGAATAAACAATTCTTTCAAGTTTACTATTCCTAATAATAAATCGTTAACTAAAAACTTAAAATCTTTACGTACTTTCCCTAGTACATACATTAATGCCGTGCCATCCATCCCGCCTAACGGGTGATTGGAGGCTATTATATATCTTCCTGAAGCAGGAATGTTTTCTGGATTTACAACTGAAATGTTTACAGCAAACTCCTCATTTAATATCACATCTAAAAAATCATGGCCTGTTTTATCTTTATAAATATGAAGAGCATAATTTAATCTATCCTGATGCACCTTTCTCTCAAGATACCTTATTATAAATTTGGGAATAAATGGATAAAATTTGCCCGCCTTCTTTTTAAACTCTCTGTCAATATTAATAAATTCTTCATACTTGACAGATTTGTCAATATACTTTGACCTCTCCTTCATAGTACTTTAATAATAAATTCCGATAATCAATATTTTAAATAAAATATTGAAAAATATTCCTTGCTTGCTAAAAAACAAAGATAGTGATTATTTGATTATTTTTTTTGTTAAGGCTATTCTTTTGTCATTTTTTTATAGTAAAAATCTATAAATAAATGAAAATAAGCTAAATGTGACTTTTTAATTTGATAAATATTTCACAAATAACATCACCTAAGTGTCACTAAATCAAGCAATAAGCATGTAAGAATCTTAAATTGTTTCATTTTTATTAAAAAAAGTTATTAACAATGTGGTAAAAAGTGGTAAAAAGTGGTAAAATTTTGCTTATTTTAGCAACTTAAAATGAATTGTGTAAAATAATGACAAATCTTATAGGAGAATTTGACTGCAAGCTGGACTCAAAATCCAGATTGGCTTTGCCTTCCGGCCTGAAAAAGCAACTGGCTGGAGATGAGCAATATAGGTTTGTTATTAACCGGGGGTTTGAAAAAAATCTTGCAATATATACAGAAAAAGAGTGGAACAGAATTACAAAAGAGATAAACTCTTTAAATCTTTATAATAAAAAGAACAGGGAGTTTGTAAGATATTTTTACAGGGGTGCAACGTAGGTAATTGCCGATTCGGCATCACGGGTATTAATTCCAAGGCATTTGCATGAGTATGCAGGAATTGATAAAGAAGTTGTATTAATAGCTTATGGCAAGAGAATTGAAATATGGTCAAAAGAGATTTATGAAGATATGCTGAATAAAGAGCCGGAAGATTTTTCAAGTCTTGCTGAAGAAGTTATGGGTAGAATTGATAATGCTGATTAATATGGGCTATCATAAACCTGTATTGCTTAAAGAATGTATTGAAGGCCTGCGGATAGAGCCTGAAGGGGTTTATGTTGATGCTACTTTTGGTGGCGGCGGCCACTCTCTTGAAATACTGAAAAAGCTGGAATGTGGCAGGCTATATTGCTTTGACCAGGACTCTGATGCTCAGCAAAATGTCCCGAAGTCGGAAAATTTGTTTTTTATAAATGAAAACTTCAGGTTTATGAAAAACTTTTTAAGGCTTTATGATGCTGTTCCTGTTGATGGAATAATTGCTGATTTGGGAGTGTCTTCATACCAGATTGACAATCCTGAAAAAGGTTTTTCAACACGGTTTGATGGGCCTCTTGATATGAGAATGTGCAAAACTAATAAGCAAACCGCAAAAAAAATTATCAATAACTGGAGTGAAGAGCAGCTAAAAGAGATATTCTTTTTATACGGCGAAATAAGAAATGCGGCAAAAATTTCTTCGGAAATTGTTAATGCCAGGAAAACTATGAGCATTGAAACTACAAGCCAATTGGTAAATCTTTTGCAAAAATTTGCCAGGAAAGGGAAGGAAAACAAATTCTTTGCCCAGATATTCCAGGCGTTAAGAATAGAGGTAAATAATGAACTGGCAAATCTCAGGGAATTGCTAAAGCAAAGCCTTGATGTTTTAAAGCCGGGAGGAAGATTAGCTGTAATAAGCTACCATAGCCTTGAAGACAGATTAGTGAAAAACTTCATGAAATCCGGGAACTTTGAAGGTAAGATTGAAAAGGATTTTTATGGAAATAATTTATCTCCAATTTTCCAGGTTGGGAAAATGATAACTCCCGGAGATGATGAAGTTGAACTAAATAAAAGAGCCAGAAGCGCGAAACTTAGAATTGCTGAAAAAAAGTAATGCTATGCAAGAAAATACATTTAAAAAAGAAGAAAACAAGAAAGAAAAGAAATCCGGTAAAAGAAGAATGCTATTCGGATTACTTGATGGGTCTTTTCTGGAGAGCAATAATGTTCTGTCATTAATGCCATTTTTGTTTTTTTTGACTTTTATGGCAATGATAATAATTTTCAACACATATTATGCAGAAAAGAAAGCAAGGAAAATTTAAACACTACGAACTGAAAACTTAGAATTGCATTTAAAATATATAACAATAAAGTCGGAACTGATGTATATAAGCAACCAGTCAGTAGTTGCATCTAAACTTGAAGAACAAGGGTTTGTTGAGTCAGTTAATCCGCCAATTATTATTAGAAGTCATTAATGAGGTTTGATTTTTTAAAAATTTAATTATTTGATAAGAACTTTACTCGCATAGAAAAAATGGAAAGTACAAAAAAAGACATATTG
Source organism: Bacteroidales bacterium (assembly GCA_003557965.1). Classification (GTDB taxonomy): domain Bacteria; phylum Bacteroidota; class Bacteroidia; order Bacteroidales; family UBA7960; genus PWND01. The sequence continues at coordinate 14,966 of PWND01000320.1, forward strand.
TGGAGAATTTATCTCTTGTATTTTCTGACTGCTTTGTTTGGATTATTCATTTTTTTCAAAGTATTGTATATACAGGTTATCGAAGGTGATAAGTGGCGCAGTGTTGCCAGAACTACTACTATGCGTTACTTTGATATTGATGCAATTCGTGGAGATATATGCGCTGATGATGGCAGGTTACTTGCTACAAGTATCCCTGTATATGAAATAAGAATGGACCTTTCGCCTGCTGTGATTAGTGATGAATTGTTTTACAACAAAATAGATTCACTTGCTATTAAGTTGTCAATGCTATTTAATGACAGAAGCCGGGAGGATTATAAAAGCTCAATAATCGAGGCCAGGAGAAGAGGTGAGCGCTACTTCCTCGTAAAAAGAAATGTTTCTTATCACGAAATGAATGCATTGCGTGAATTCCCGATTTTTAACCTTGGACGTTTTCGCGGAGGCTTGATAATTGTCGAAAATAAACGAAGAGAAATGCCTTTTAAAAACCTTGCTTCTCGTACAATCGGTTACGAAAGAGGAGGAGTGTTTGTTGGGCTCGAAGGTGCTTATAGGGAAAAGCTTCAGGGTGTTCATGGGAAAAGGTTGATGCAAAGAACCAGTGGAGGTTTGTGGATGCCGGTTAGTTCTCAAAATGAAATAGAACCTATTAATGGCAAGGATGTTATTACAACAATTAATATC
>PWND01000293.1 GCA_003557965.1 Bacteroidales bacterium
ACTAAATACTTCTTTTAAACTATAGCCTGAGAAAAAAGTCATAATATTAGTTTAATGTTGCAATGGCTAATCATTATTGTTCGTGTCAGGTAACTCATCAACGTCGCTGTCAGTATCATCTGCACTCAAATGTGAGCTTGGTTTTAGCGGGTTTGAATTTATTTCCTTATAGTTTTTTCGATTTTTAACAATATCAATAGCCAGGTAAACTGCATCTCTGAAAGCATCAGGCGATGCCATATTTTTGCCTGCAATCTCGTATGCTGTTCCATGTGCGGGGGATGTTCTAACGACAGGAAGCCCTGCAGTAAAATTTACTCCCGACTTAAAAGCTAAAGCTTTAAATGGAATAAGGCCTTGATCATGGTACATTGCCAATATCCCTTCAAACTCTTTAAAAGTAGAGGAACCAAAAAATCCGTCAGCCGGATATGGGCCAAAGGCAAGAATCCCCTCATCAAATGACTTCTTAATTGCCGGGATTATTACTTTTTCTTCTTCTGCGCCAATAATCCCTTTGTCGCCTGCGTGAGGGTTTAATGCAAGGACTGCTATTTTTGGCCTTTGAATCCCAAAATCTTGTATTAATGACTGGTTTAAAACTCGGATTTTGTTAAGAATTAAATCTTCGGTAATAATATTTGGCACGTCTCTTAATGCAACATGCCCTGTAATAACACCTACTCTTACGTTGTTGCTTACCATAAGCATTAATGGCTCACTTGCGCCAAATTTTTGAGCAAGGTACTCTGTATGTCCCGGAAAATTAAAATCTTTACTCTGAATATTTTGTTTGTTAATAGGCGCAGTTACTAATGCTTCAATATGTCCGTTTTTCAGGTCTTTTGTTGCTTCTTCAAGTGCCAGGTATGCTACATGCCCTGCAATTTCTGTGCTCTCGCCTAAGTCTATTTTTATTTCCTGGTTATATATATTAATAAGATTGGGCTTGTTAGGTTTTGCCTGGTCAGCATTCTTAATAATATTAAATGTAAGATCACTGGCGCTTAGCGTTTTTCTGTGATATGAAGCTACTTTTGATGAACCATAAACAACAGGTGTAAAAAAATCCATAACTCTTACATCGGCAAGAGTTTTTACAATAACCTCATAACCAACACCATTAACATCGCCATGGGTTATACCAATGCGTGTAGAGCCGTGTTTTTTCTTTATAATATGATCTTTGTTTTCTGACATAATTTATTTTTTTGAAAAGAAATTACAGAACGATTTGTAAATTGAAATATATTTCAATTCACAAAAATAATGTAAAAAGAGTAAATCTTGTGCTATTAAACTGTTTTGTTTTTGAAAAAGTCGTACAGTAATCTGACACCAACAGCAGAACCACCTTTTCCAAAATAATGCTCAGTGCTGTCCATATAACCCATACTGGCAATGTCAATGTGTATCCATGGGTATGAAACAAAATTTTTAAGGAAAGAGCCTGCTGTGATTAATCCTGCAGAATTTCCTTTGCCAATATTTCTTATATCTGCAACATCAGATTCCATTTCCTTGTCATATTCTTCCCACAGGGGAAATTCAACAATTCTTTCATAAACGTTATCTCCGGATTTCGCTAAAAGCTCCATTTGCTTTTTGCTGTTTTTATGCATTCCGGCAATACCATATTTCCCGATAGCAGCATAAACAGATCCTGTTAGAGTTGCTATGTCTATTACCAATTTTGGCTTGTATTTAGCTGCATAACACAGGGCATCTGCCATTATAAGACGGCCCTCTGCATCTGTGTTTAACACTTCTACTGTTTTACCATTAGCCATTTTGATTAAATCGCCCGGTGCCAAGGCATTTTGCCCGGGGAAATTGTCGGTTGCCGGTAATAAACCTATTATATGAACGTTGAGTTTGTTTGAAGCTATTGCTTTAATACATGAAAATACTGCAGCTGCACCAGCCATGTCACTTTTCATCGCTTCCATAGCAGATGGTGGTTTCAGGCTCATACCACCTGAATCAAACATTACTCCTTTACCAACAAGAACATAAGGTTTGTCATTTACCGGTGAATCCGGCTTCCATTCAATTACTGTAAAAGTTGGAGAATTTGTACTGCCCTGGTTTACCGCCAAAAGCCCATTCATTTTTAATGACCGCATACGCGCTTTACCAAATACTTCAACTTTAATATTATGTTTTTTACTCTCATTTTTGACTATTGACGAAAAAACAGAAGCTGTTAATACTGCTCCAGGCTCATTAACCATATCTCTGCATAAAAACACAGAGTCAATTAAATTTTTTAATTCGCTTAAGTCTTTTTTAGTAATGGCTGAGTGTAAAATATTTATTTTTTTTAGTGAACTTGAATCCTTCTGCTTTTTATATTTATCAAAGCTGTAGGTTGTTAATAAAAGCCCTTCCAGAAAGGACATCAACTGCGTTTTTCCCAATTCATAGGCGCAAACAGTAAGGTTACTTTCTTTTTCTGCTTTAATAAAGCTGCAAATTTTATTTCCTGTTTTTCTTAAAGCCTCATTTTTATAATGAACTTCTTTTTTATAGTTTTCAGGAATAAGGCAAAAAAACAACCAAAACCCAAACCGGTTTATTTTTATCAGTTCAATATCCTTAGCAGGATACTTTTTTAAAATATATTCGCTTTCACTTTTACCAAGTTTCAGCTGGCTTATTTCTTTACTTGAATTTAAAACAAAAGCAATATTTTGTTTTTGAGGTATTTGCTTAATTTTGTGTAGTTGAATCTTCATTTATTAAAATTTTTTGCAAATGTAGTAAAAATAGTTGTCCTTATTAGTGTTTAATTTAGTCTAAATTTTGCAGCATGCATGTTGAAGATATTTTGAGAAAAGCAGTTTTTTGTGAAAGTTTGAATTTTCAGGAAGTTGAGCTTTTATATAAAGATGCTCAGTTATCTCAACTTACTTTAGCAGCTCATGAGTTGAGGCTAAGAAAGGCTCACCCTGAAATAGTTAGCTGGATAATAGACAGAAATGTGAACATTACAAATGTATGTTGCTCAGCATGCTTGTTTTGCAATTTTTATACAGGCAAAAACAGCGAAAATGCTTTTATTACCAGTGAAGAAGAATATATAAAAAAAATTAGAGAGCTAAAGAAAATAGGAGGTAACCAATTATTACTGCAAGGTGGCTTACATCCGGAACTTGGTTTAAACTATTATACTTCTTTATTTTCAAGGTTAAAGCAATTGTTTCCCCGGTTAAAACTCCATGCTTTAGGCCCTCCTGAAATTATTCATCTGGCGAAGAAGGAAGGGTTGTTACCAGGTAGTGTATTAAAAAAGTTAGTTGACGCAGGGCTGGATTCTTTACCGGGTGCCGGTGCAGAAATTCTTTCTGACAGAGTAAGGGGAATAATATCCAAAGCTAAATGTACAACATCTGAGTGGCTAAATGTAATGCATGAAGCTCATAAAATGAACATAACTACCTCCGCAACAATGATGTACGGACATGTTGAAACCATAGATGAAAGAATAAACCACTTATTATTGCTTAGAGATTTGCAATCACAAAAGCCAAAAGAGTCAAAAGGCTTTATAAGCTTTACGCCATGGCCATTTCAACATAAAAATACCAGGCTACATAAAAAAACCGGGATTACAGCAAATTTTTCAGCAGATGAGTATATTCGCATAATTGCATTAAGCAGGCTGGTATTGAATAATATTGATAATATTCAGGCTTCGTGGCTTACAGTAGGGAAAGAATTGGCCCAGGTATGCTTGCACTGCGGTGCTAATGATTTGAGCAGCATAATGATTGAAGAGAATGTTGTTTCTTCTGCGGGAGCTAATTATATAATGGGTGTTCAGGAAATGGAAGAAACAATAAAACAAGCCGGATTTATTCCTGTAAAAAGAGATCAGCAGTATAATTTTTTGAAATAAAAAGAAAAGGCTGCTTCATATATTGTGAAGCAGCCTTTATATAATTTATCAATAATAATTTCCTGAGTTCCGGATGAGTTTTTCATTAATTTTATAACGCTCTGTTATTCTTTGGTTTACACATTTTGTTTTTACAAAGCGGGTGTCCTGTCCGGAAAACAGGATTGCGCTGGCAACCAACGTTTACTCACCTTACAAACCACATCTCGCAGCGCTAATGCTTTGCTTACACTTTATCCCCGGGGCTTCACCCCG
>PWND01000023.1 GCA_003557965.1 Bacteroidales bacterium
AAAACTTAAAAAAAACTTAAATTATACCAATCCTTTCGTACCACCGCAGTTTTCACTCCCGTTCGGAGTGAAACGCCAACACTCGGATTATAAATCAGATTGAGCGGGGCCAATTTTTCCCGGAACTGTAATTTATTAAAGATTTATATCAGTATTTCAATTATACTTATTATTTTTATAAATTATTTTACAAAAACATCTTTATTGTGTTAGAAATATTTATCAACGAAAAATATAAAAGTGAAAAATTCTATGTAATTGATTATTTATTTAGTGAGTTTCTGGATTATAAGCATAATATAAACATACATAAAGAAAAAAACTATAAAATAAAATTTCGCGATAAGGAGATAAATATGCCCGATATTTTCCTTGACAGTTTAGATTCGGACAATTATTTTGACAAAAACAATATCCCTGAAAAAATATCATTTTTGCATCATCCTTTAACATTTGAAGATGATTTACCCGTTTTTTTCGGAAATCCTGAAATTTATTTCTCAGAAAAAATGATTAGAACGAGTTTTGATATCATCGGAACTATTTTCTTTTTCCTTAGTTTATACCACGAAGAGGTACACCCTGAATATACAGACGAACATGGGCGATTTGATGAAAATAAATCTTTTCTGATTAAGAATAAACTAAATCTGCGACCTGTTGTAAACGAATATATAGAATTGCTTGAGGCAATGTTAAAGGAATTTAAGTATGATGAACCCAGAGCTAAAAGACATTTGCGAGTTTTTTTAACCCATGATGTGGATTTTCTTTTGAAGTATAACAATGTTTTTAAGTTTTTATACTCTGCAAGTGGAGATATTTTAAAAAGACGCTCTTTTAAAAAGTTGCAAAAGACATGCACAGAGTACAAAAATTATTTGTTGAAAAGAGTAAAAGATCCCTATGATACTTACGACTATTTAATGGATGTTGCAGAAACAAAAGGGTTAAAGTGCAGATTCTACTTTATGTCTTGCAAGCGTGCCTTTATGGACTGTAAATATAGTGTGCAAAGCTTAAGACTTATGAGGATAACGAATAATATCTTACGAAGGGGACATCACATAGGGGTACACCCATCATATAATGCTGCTTTCAATGAAAAAAAGTTTCTTGAAGAGGTTGCGGCATTTAAGGATTTGCATGTTGATTTAAAAGAAATGAGAATGCATTATCTCCGGTTTAAGAATCCTGTTACCTGGGATTATATGAATAAAAGCCGCCTGCTTTATGACAGCTCAGTAGCATATAGCAATAATATCGGCTTTAGAGCCGGAATTTGCAGCACATACAATGTTTTTAGATTTGACACTAGAACACCCATGTTCATTAGAGAACGCCCCCTTTCAATAATGGACAAAGCACTAAAAAATTTAACTGACAACAGAGAAGAAGCTATCGAAATATCCAAAACTGTTATTGATACCATAAAAAAGTATAACGGAGATTTTGTAATTCTCTGGCATAACTCAAACTTAAATATCAATGGATGGGAAAACTGGCATGAGGTTTACGAACAGATTGTTGATTACTTGTAAGGGGAATACTATTTACGCCTGTTTAGTGCATTGCATGACCCATTTTTTTTTATGCTTCTTTGATAAAAAAAAATAATTGTTTGTAACACAAGCATTTCTATATGCTATGTATATAAAAAAAATATCAGTGAATATAGTGGTGAGATTTCTCCCTTCGGTACTAATGACAAGGTGGTAATCATTCGTGTTTTTATGACCTCGTTGTGGTGTAAAAAAAAAGGGGAGTTTTTACTCCCCTAATACATTAAACTATCTTTTCAATATAAGCTTTTTGTTAAAAATAGCTTTATCCGTTTTAATTCTTATAATATATACCCCTTCAGGTTTGTCGGATAAGTCCATATAAATTTCATCTTCAAACTTGAAGTTTGGTCTAACATCATGTTTTCGTCCTAAGATATCGTAAAGTTCGATTTCAATAGTTTGATATGCTAAATCGCCCATTGCCACTTTTACAATTCCGGTACTCGGATTAGGATATACACTTATATTATAGTCACCCAAGAACTCTTGAATGTCAACTAAGCAAGAAACCGGTCTTATCGGCAAAGAACTGCTGAATCCATATCTGTTTACAGATGAGTGCCAGTTTCCCCCTTGTTTTACATATAGTGTATTCTTATCGGGATTGCTTCCTCTAGGCGATGCGATACCCACAATAAAGTTATCCATATCATGAATACTTCCCGGAGCATAGCTAATTTCATATCCAATATAAAAAGGTCCTGTAACTTCAACCGGAGTATCAAATGTAACCACATTCGTTTGTTGCGATTTCAAATCCCTAATAAGTACTCTTTTTTCGCCAAGCACATCTGCGGGGTAATTGCTATTTCCGTCCCACACATAAAAAGTTACTGCTGATTGATAAGTTCCGTAAACAGCTAATTCAACGGGTACCATTAAAGCCTCTATATGGCTGAATGTATGTGTGTCGAAGTAGTCGGCATATCCTCTTAAATTATCTCCGTTATGTCCTGCCAAATATCCCCAACCTAACTGTTGTGTACTGTGTGGAGCATAATTTTCATTAGCACCGATATTGCTAATAGTATCACAATACTTGCTTACGGCACCGCTAAATACATAAATATACTTATCTTTTTGGATAAAGTCTGAGCCACAAGCGTTGCTGGCAGTTAATGATACATTATAAATTCCCGGGCTGTGATATCTTACTCTCTCCGTTGGGCTACCTTCGGAGCTACTACTAGGAGATCCTCCGGGGAAGCTCCAATAAAAGCTTGTAGCATTAATGCTACTCTCATTAATAAACCCAATGGTGTTCCCGGCCGACATTAATCTGTTATCAGCACGAAAATTGGCAATTGGGGCAGTAGTACAAGTGTCTTCCGCTTGTACGTAAATATAGTCTGTTTTTACCAAAACATCAGAACCAAAGTTGTTTGAAACAGTAAGTTTTACTTCGTAAACCCCTTCATTTTCATAAACTATATTCGTAGGATTTTGCATAGAACTAGTTTCCGGTTCTGCTCCTTGAAACTCCCAATTCCATTGATATGGTATTCCTGAGCTATAGTCAGTAAAGTCCACGCTTCCTCCCGGACTAATAAGTCTGTAGTTTGCTTCAAAATCAGCTTTAGGCGTTTCTGTCGCGGGAGGAATTACACGGATATAGTGTTCTTTTATTTCTATTGACTGGTCTCCAAAAATTGGCTGACCTCTAAGCTCAACAGTATGTTCTCCCAACTGATGATATGCTATTGGAGGTGGAGCAGAATCATTTACTTGGCTCGGAGTTCCTCCGTGGAAAGTCCATGACCACTGTGAATACGGTCCATTAATAGATAAGTTTTCGAATACTACAACTCCACCAAGCGGAATAGTAGTTTGGTTAGCAGTAAAATCTACCTGCGGCAAGCTTGGGTCGGGATGCACTTCAATGCAGTCTTCGCAGCAGTATGTGTGCGAATTTTGCCCGCTTGTAATTTGCAAACAAACATCAAAAACGCCGGGGTTTGGGTAACAAATATTCGTAGGATTTTGATTTCCTGAAGTCAGAGGAGTTCCACCTTCGAAGCTCCAGCTCCAGTTTTCGGGTCCTCCCGAAGATTGGTCATAAAAGTTAATGCATTCCCCCTGCATAATTTCATTTGCTGAGGGGAAGAAGTCTGCATTTAAATCTCCAACACCCGGAGGCGTTACTACTATATAATTTTCTCTAATCCCCACGTCAGTATCAGTTCCGTCCGATACCGTTAAAGTCACCGAGTATAATCCCGGGGTAGGGTAGTTAATTTGCGGACTTTGATCCGTTGACGTTGCAGGGTCTCCACCTTCAAATTCCCATTCCCATGACACCGGAGGTCCCGAGGACTGGTCAATAAACTGAGCATTATTTCCTGCAGCAACAGTGGTAGGAGATGCGATAAAATTAGCCATTAAAACACCTTCTTCGAAAACAGTTATATATCCTGTTTTTGTTTCAGTATCAGAACCCTCAGAATTACTAACAGTTAAACTTACATCATAAGTTCCTACGTTAGCATAATTGACAACGGGGTTTTGTTGATTGCTTGTTCCGGGGTTTCCACCTTGAAAATTCCATGACCATGTGTCAGGATTATTA
>PWND01000315.1 GCA_003557965.1 Bacteroidales bacterium
GCTTGCCTGCTTTGCCCTGGATTTCAAAAGTTTTTCAAGAGCGGGGAGGATTCGTTTTGCCTTGATTTTTTTGTTTCTTTTTGTGGCAATGACAAAAAGTAAATATAAAAAAGCTTAGGCGAGTCGGTAAAACTCCGCAGCCTTTAACGAACTTCTTCTAAAGAAATCCTTTTACCATTGTTAAAAGCAACAACGTATGTGTCATAACCCAGGTTATTCATTTTCTCTGATGCTGACTCTGCTTCATCAAGGGTTTGGTAGCTTCCAACAAGGTATCTGTGCAGCATGTCGGTGTCATAATAGTATATAATATTGGTTCCCGGGTACCCTTGAAATATTTTATGAAAATAGGATGTACCAATAGGATTTTTAGCTGCGATAAATTGTACCATAATTTCTACCCCGGGTGAAAAACTATTATTTGTTTCAAGGTCATTTATATGTCGGAAAGATAGCTTCGGGGTATTATTACGCATTTCCTTAAACTTATAATTATCAACAAATTCAAACTCAACCCTGCGATTTGTCCTGTGTTCTGATTCGCGTATTGCATTTTCAATAAGAGGTTGATTTTGCCCGTCGGCCAATGTTAAAAGCCTGTCAGGGCTTATGCCTTTAGAAATACAATAGTTGTATGCTGCCTGGGCCCTTAGTTGCGACAAGAAAAAATTAAATACCGGGTTGCCTCTTGTGTCCGAATGTCCATATAAAACCATATTCATATCGGGGTTCTGTTTCAGGTACTGAATAGCATTATCAGCCATTTTTGCAGACTTCTCATCTACGTAGTAGCTTGCAAAATCAAAATAGGCAAATATATTATTCTCCGGTTTTGTTTCATGAACAGGCTTTTCTTTTACCTGCACTACTAAATCCGTTTCTTTTTCTTTTCTGTCAGTACCAGGCAATGTTTCATCCTCATGCGCTGCAATAATTTCTTCAGGCATATCGCTTTCGGCAATTTCCAATGATGTTAAATCATCTTCAGGTGGCATTTTTTCATCTGTGCTTAGTTCAGCTATATCTTCATCTTCAGCCAACTTTGTAAAAATATAATCTATTTGTTTTTGCGGATGTTTTTCTTTTGGCAATAAAGCAAGTGCATTATTGTACGTTTCCATAGCAGCAAAATAATCATCTTGCTCTAAAAGCTTATCAGCAGCTTTTATCAAACTCTCATAATCATCTCTGTACTCCAGGTACCTGTAAGTGTAATTTTTCAAATCACTTATTCTTGCCAGGTTTGGCCTTGATTTTTGCTCTTCAAAAAAGAATTCTTCACTATCTTCAATATATGCAATCTCAACAAATGGTGTTTCCAGTATAGTATAATCAACACCTTTTACATAAGGAAAAAGCTCAACAATAAACTCAAAGTAAAAATAATTAAACCCGTCAAAATCGTTAGGGAGCTCTCCGTTAAAACTAATTTTTTTAGAAACATATCCGTCTTTGGAAAACACAGCGGTGTAAACACTTCCGGTAGCTAAATTGAAATTGAACTTTCCTCGTGAATTTGTTTGTTCTACATGAATTATATTTCCATCTCTGAAAACGGTTACATTTGCCTTGTTTAAAGGGTCATCCTTGTCGCTTAACACCCAGCCCTCAATTTCAAGAACACCATCATCTTCAAAGTTTATGTAAAAGGCACTTTTAGTGAACCCAAGTATTATAAAAGAGCACAATATAAATACAGGTAATACTTTTATCTTTTTTAATAATACACTACTTAAGCGTGAATTAATGTTTTTGAATATCATTGGATTATGTTTTTTTGTTTTGGTTAATTAATGTTCCAGAAGATAAATCGTAGTTCACATATTATCAATCAGTTAGTTGTTAATAATTAATCGAAAATAATTATTAATGCTTAAGGTTTACATCTTAAAAACCTTACTTAATCCTTCAAAACCATAAATAAGGATAAAATTATGCTATTTTCATTTATCAGGATTTATCAATTACAGGAAATTTATTAACAAATACATGCACTTGTTAACATTTAATGATGTGATAATCAAGGACAATTATTATTTGTTTTCAGAAAGGATATTTCTTGCTTCACTAACCGGTAACCGTTCTCCATTATTAAAAGCAACAATATAAGTATCGTAGCCAATACTTCGCATTTTTAATGCGGCATTTACAGCCTCATCAACAGTATTAAATTTTCCTGCTAAATATCTGTGAAACTTATCAGAATCATGGTAGTAAACTATATTTACTTCTGGATAATTTTGCAATAACATATTGAAGAAAGATTTGCCGACGGGATTTTTAGCAGCAATAAACTGCACCATAAATTCAACTCCATTTGAAAAGCTATATTCATTTGATAAATCATTTAGGTGGCGGTAAGTTATTTGTGGTTTGTTAGCAACGATGCTCTTAATAGTTTCGTTGTCAACAAACTCAAGATCAACCCTCCTGTTCTTTCTGTGCTCTGATTCTGACTTGGCGTTTAGCAATAATGGTTTGTTCTGTCCATAAGCCAACGTAACCATCCTGTCAGGATTTACTCCTTTACTTATACAATAATTATATACTTCGAAAGTCCTGAGTTGTGACAAATAAAAATTAAAAATTGCATTGCCACGAATATCAGTATGTCCACTAATTACTAAATTTGAATCAGGGTTTTCCTTCAAAATTTTTATTGCATTATCAATTTGTATAAGTGCTTCATCACTAAGTTTATAGCTGGCAAAGTTAAAATGTGCCTGTAATTGTTCAAATGAAGTTGGCCGGTAATGAAATTCTTTATCAACTATGCTGTCATCAGGGATTATATCAGCAACTTTTTCTTTTGGAGCTTCAATTAATTCATCTTTTTCTTCAGTAGCTAAATGCTCGGGAATGCTGTCAGTAGTAGTTTCATCAACTGCATCTGCTGTTTCTTTGTATTCTTGTTCAATGTATTCAACAGGTGCTTCTTCCACATCTGCAACAACTTCGGTAAAATCATCCGTTGCCTTTTCAGAAGCTTCAATAATAACATCTGCTGTTTCCTCATATTCCGCTTCAAAGTAATCATCATGTATCTCTTCTATATCTGCAACGAATTCAGTATAGTCATCAATTAATTCTTCAGATGGCTCCATTATTGCCAAAATATTTTCAATTTGCTGTTTAGGGTATTTCTGTTTTGACAGTAATTTTAATGCTTTTTCATATTCTAAAATGGCATTGTTGAAATCGCTATTTGCAAAATATTCATCAGCTTTTTCTATAATAATATTATACTCATCAATATATTCTATAGCCTTATAAGTATATTGTTTTAGTTCTTCAACTTCCGCAACAGCTTCTTTAGTAACTTCTTCATCAAAGAAAAACTCTTCTTTATCATTCAAGTACGAAATTTCAATAAATGGTTGTTCAAGTAATGAATAATCAACTCCATCAACAGCAGGAAAAAGCTCAACAAGAAATTCAAAATAAAAAGTATTAAAGCCGGAAAAATCATCGGGCAGCCTTGTGTCAAATCGTATTCGTTTTGATGCATATCCGTCAGCAGAGAATATAGCAACATAATCATTATCAATTGGTAACTCAATGCTAAAATTTCCACGCCTGTTGGTGCGGGTTTCCATGATTACAATATTATTTTGCATAACAGATATATCTGCCCTTCTGATAGGTTCATCATTGTCATTATAAAGCCAGCCTTCTATGCCCAGAACGCCATCTCTTAGTCCCTGTGCGAATGTTTTTTCTGAAGGATATAAAGAAAATGATAAAATTAATAAGCACAAGAAATAATAACGTACTAAACAGCTATGGCAAAACTTTATATGAATAATGTGTTTAAATTGCATAAAATAAGCTATTTTGAGTAGGTTATTAACCAATTATTTTAATATATACTATTGTTTAAAACGCTCGCAAAATATAAAAATATTTAAAATAAAAAGACAGTGAATCACTTGTTTTTAATTAATTTAATTATACCGGCCCCGGCTTGTTATTAACAAATCTTATAATATTTTAAATTTTGGAAAACAGAATAAATAATTTAATTTTGTAATTCAATTCTCAATAGGGGTGCCCTACCAAACGGGCTGAGATCAAACCCATAAAACCTGATCCGGGTAATGCCGGCGAAGGGAGGGAAAACTAAACAAAAGATAGCTTTTTACCTCTATAAGTTATCCAATGTTTAATAAAAATAATCAATACAATGAAGTTAAAAATTTTATTAATGACAGTTATTTTGCTGTTTGCGCAAAACCTTTTTGCCCAATTTACTGTTGAGGGCAGGGTTTACGACAAAGAAACCGGCAATCCACTTGCAGGTGCCAATATTGTTTTGGTAAAAACATTTAAAGGGACATTCAGTAATTCTGAAGGATTTTTTAAATTGCGGAACCTTAAGGCTGGTGAATACAAATTAAGGGTTAGCTTTTTAGGGTATAAAGAAGTAGTTAAAGAAGTAGTTGTTGATTCTGATAAAAAGCTGGAAATTGCTCTGACGCATAGTGCTACAATGTCTGACGAGATAGTTGTTACTGCTACACGGGCTTCTGTTCGTGAACCGCTGACTCATACAGATATTTCTGTGGAAGAGATCAAACCGGCATATTTTAGCCAGGACCTGCCAATGCTTTTAAGCCTGACACCCTCTGTTGTGGTGACTTCAGATGCCGGTGCAGGAGTTGGGTACACAAGCATGAGAATACGTGGTAGCGATCAGCAGAGAATCAATGTTACTATTAATGGTGTTCCAATTAATGATTCTGAATCACATGGCGTGTTCTGGGTAAATATGCCTGATATAGTTTCTTCAACCGACAATATCCAGATTCAGAGAGGAGTAGGTACAAGCACACATGGAACAGCCGCATTTGGTGCTACTTTAAATTTACAAACTACAAGCTTAAGAGATAAGCCTTATGCAGAATTAAGTAATTCTTTTGGCTCATTCAACACTTTAAGAAACACACTAAGCTTTGGTTCAGGACTAATAAATGACTACTGGAGCATTGACGGACGATTATCGAGGATAAGCTCAGATGGTTATGTTGACAGAGCATTTTCAGACCTGAGTTCATATTATTTTTCAGGCGGATATTATGGTGAAAATTTAGTTGTAAAAGCTGTTACTTTTTCAGGACAGGAGCAAACATACCTTGCATGGACCGGGGCACCTTCAGACTCTCTCGATACAAACCCTACATTTAACCCTAACGGGTTATATTATGACCAGGATGGAAAGTTGAGGTATTATGATAATGAAACAGACAATTACAAGCAAGATCATTATCAACTTCACATTTTAAGTAATATTTATGATGGCATTAATGCCAGCTTGTCGTTTCATTACACTTATGGCAGGGGGTATTATGAACAATTCAGGCAAAACGAAAGATTAAACCGCTATAATCTCGATCCGGTTGAAATTGGCGATACAGAAATATCACGCACTGACCTCATCAGAAGAAGGTGGCTTGATAATGATTTTTATGGTTTAACCTGGTCATTTAATATTGATAAAATTGAAAACCTGAAAATTGATGTTGGTGGTGGTTACAACATATATGACGGCGACCACTTCGGTGAAATTATCTGGGGCAGGTACCTCGATACTGATATCAGGCACAGGTATTATGATAATAACGCACTAAAGAAAGATTTTAATATTTTTGGAAAAGCCAATTATGAAGCTTTTGACGGCTTATTCGTTTTTGGAGATATGCAGTACAGAAAAATTGACTATACCTTTATGGGGCAGGCATGGGTTTTGGAAGAAGTTGTCCCTTTAGAACAAACTGTTTCTTACGACTTTTTTAACCCTAAAGCAGGTATAAGCTACGAAATTACATCTTCCCAGTCTGTTTATGGATATTATGGAATTAGTCACAGAGAACCGGTAAGGCGTGATTTTACCGAATCTTCGCCTGATAGCCGCCCACGTCCGGAAAGAATGAATAACATTGAAATCGGATATAAGCTCCGCAGTGCTAATTATATGGCAGGGGTTAACCTTTACTTGATGGATTATGTTGACCAAATGGTTCCTACCGGCGAGATTAATGATGTTGGTGGCTACACCAGGACAAATATACCCGAGAGTTTCCGCAGAGGCATTGAGCTTGAAGCAGGTTATATTTTTAATAAATATATAAACTGGCAGGCAAATCTTACATTAAGCCAAAACAAAATAAAAGAGTTTAAGGCACATTATGATATGTACGATGAAGATTATAACTGGACAGGAACAAAAATAATTGATTATGAAAATACTGATATTGCTTTTTCTCCTTCTGTAATTGGCTCTAGTATTATCCGGGTTACACCTGTAAAAGGCATGGAATTGTCTCTTTCCTCAAAATATGTAGGCAAGCAATATATTGACAATACAATGGACGCAGATAGAATGCTCGACCCTTATTTTATTAATGACATAAGGCTGAATTACACTATAGAAACCTCCAACATCAGAGGCATAGAACTTGTTTTTGCAGTAAATAATGTTTTTGATGTGTTTTACATACCAAATGCATGGATATATGCAGGTTATGTAGAAACCCGGGGATTAACACCATTAGCTGACGGATATTTTCCACAGGCAGGAAGACATTTTTCAGCAGGTTTAAATTTTAAATTGTAAAATTTACATTCTTTCAGGAACCTCTATTCCTAAAAGCGACATGCTGTTTTTTACGGTTTGGGCTGTTAGTTTTGATAATAACAGCCTGAAGTCGCTTATTGCAATATCGGTTTCATTTAGTACGGAATAATCGTGATAAAACTGGTTAAAATCTTTGCAAAGCTCATATACATAGTTTGCAATTAAGGCTGGGCTATACTCTTCTGCAGCTTCTTTCAGTACAGCAGGAAAACTATAAATAAGTTTTAACAACTTGATTTCCTTTTCATTAGCTTTGTCAGGTGCTATCCTGAGGAATATTGACCTGAGCCTATTCTCACCGGCTTTTCTTAATATAGAGCAAATCCTGGCATGGGTATATTGAATAAACGGCCCGGTATTTCCGTTAAAATCTATAGATTCTACCGGGTTAAACATCATGTTCTTTTTAGGGTCAACTTTTAGAATAAAATATTTTAATGCTCCAAGCCCGATAGTTTCATAAAGCTTTTCTTTTTCATCATCAGAAAAATCACTTGTTTTCCCAAGGATTTCTGTAATTTCCTTTGCAGTTTTATGCATTTCATCCATCAAATCATCAGCATCTACAACGGTTCCTTCCCTTGACTTCATTTTTCCCTGTGGAAGTTCAACCATGCCGTAGGATAAATGAAAGATGTTATCAGCGTAAGGCTTATTAAGCTTTTTAAGTACTTTTTTCAATACATTAAAATGATAGTTTTGCTCATTGCCAACAACATATATCATCTCAGCGGGCTGAGCTTCTTTATACCTGATATCTGCTGTGCCAATATCCTGGGTAATATAAACAGAAGTGCCGTCAGCACGCAAAAGCAGCTTTTCATCAAGCCCTTCATCCTGCAGGTCAACCCATATTGAGCCATCATCTTTTTTATAAAAAACTCCTTTTTCAACACCTTCCTCAACGATGCTTTTGCCATGAAGGTAGGTTTCAGACTCTTTATATATTTTGTCAAACGATACACCAAGCCTTTTATATGTCTCATCAAAACCTTCGTAAACCCAACCATTCATAAGGCTCCAAATTGCCAGAGTGTCAGCATCTTTGTTTTCCCACTTCACAAGCATGGTTTGCGCCTGCTGCATTAATGGTGAAACTTTTCTTGCATCTTCCTCACTCATAAACTTTTCAATCATTAGTTTATTAGCCTGTTCTTTTAGCTCATTTTCAAACTTAACGTAATAATCACCAACTAACTTATCACCCTTTTTGCCCGACTTTTCCGGTGTAATCCCATTTCCAAACAACTTCCATGCAACCATTGATTTGCAAATATGAATACCCCTGTCATTTACAAGATTTACCTTATACACTTTTTTCCCGCTTGCTTCAAGAATCTTTGCAATTGAATAACCCAAAAGATTATTTCTTATGTGCCCCAGGTGCAGTGGCTTATTGGTATTGGGCGAAGAAAACTCAACTACAACAGGCTTAGCCTCGCACTCCTCAGAAAAACCGTAACCATCATCGCTTATAGCAGCTGATAAAAAATCTAACCAGTATTGCGTGTATAATGAAATGTTTAAAAACCCTTTAATAACATTATATGATTTAACAACTTCAATATTTTCAAGCAGTTTTTTGCCTATTATTTCTGCAGTTTGTTCAGGAGATTTTTTAGAAAGCTTTACAAAAGGAAATACTACTAATGTAAAATCGCCCTCAAACTCCTCGCGTGTTTTTTGCAATACAACAGAACCCGGCCTGGCTTCTTCTTCAAATTCTTTTCTTATTATATCAGTAACAGCTTTTGTAATGATGCTTTCAACTCTTTCATGCATAATAAATCTCGTTTTTTATTGAGCTGCAAAATTACAGTTTTTTTATTTATACTAAAGTTTTCTTATACTTTACCACATCACGGATTATTAATAATTTAACAAAAAAAATACTAATCCATTACTCTTACATGCAATGTTTAGAAAAGCTGAACAGGCTGATTCAAATTGTTGATTATCATTCGTAAAATGCATATCTTTGTTAGCATAATAAAATATGCTAAAAGTTAGCGTTTTATTTTAATTAGTTTGTATTATTGTAAAAATTGACATTAAGCTTTAAGAAATAATATTTTTAAAAATAAAAAAATATAAGCCATGAAGAATTACGTATATATTTTTCTGACTTTTGCTTTTATAGCAATAGCAGCACTGGTGTTTAAGACTTTTTTTACCAGTGTAAGTCCGTCCGATAAACTAAAAAACAACTCATCAAATAATTATACTATGAACATATCACTGGAAGACCAAACTCCGGGAGAAAAGATAAATCTTCCGGAGCCTGTCACAGATGGTGAAATGAGTCTTGAAAAGGCTCTTACACTGCGCAGATCTGTGCGCTCATATAAAGATGAACCTTTAAGCATAAGGGATTTATCACAATTGCTATGGTCGGCACAGGGCATTACAAACGAGCGTGGTTTCAGGACTGCGCCCTCTGCCGGGGCCACATTTCCCTTAGAAATGTATGTTGTTGTTAATAATGTTTCAGATTTAAAGCAGGGAATATACCATTATTTACCGGAGAATAACGAGATTAAGATGCTTTCAGCAGAGGATGTGTCATCAGAATTGATGCGCGCATGCCTTAGCCAGTCAATGATAGCTGATGGTGGTGCAGTATTGGTGTTTGCTGCAATATTTGAAAGAACAACATCAAGGTATGGCGATCGTGGAGAAAGATATGTGTATAATGAAATTGGCCATGCTTCACAAAATGTTCACCTGCAAGCAGCATCTTTAGATCTGGGCACAGTTGTAATTGGTGCTTACAGAGATGATGAGGTTGAAAAAATTCTTAATCTTGGTGATGATATAAGAGTTCTTTACCTGATGCCTGTTGGCAAGCTGTAAAAACATCTTACATATAATCAGCAGAAGTTAACGAACTATACTGACGGTTCCGTGAATCTGTCTTTTTTCACCCATTCTTTCGTAAAAAAGAACATAAAAGTATGTGCCATCGGGTGCTCCCCGGCCATCCCACCAATTGCCATCATAATTATGATGCTCAAACACTTTTTTCCCGTTGCGGTTATATATTACTATTCTGGAGTTGGGGTAGTGTTCAAGGTTTTTAATAACAAATTCATCATTAATCCCATCATTATTTGGCGTAAACACATTTGGGATTTCAAGATCGCAGTTTTGGTCTTCAAGCCTCTTTTCAAGAAATTCGCTACATCCGGTAATTGTGTCGGTAATTAATACAGAATAATTAGCTAATTCTTTAGCCATTATTGTGTCGTAAATACTTCCTTCTATTGGTGTCATGTCAATTTCCCATTGGAAGGCCCAATGATAGGGGTCATCATCAACAGGAACAACAGTAAACAAGGTAGAATCACCCTCACAAACAGGCAGCTCAAGCTCGGATATTATTTCTGCACTTGGCAAGGGGAGTACTTCTAAAAACACAATGGTATCATAAACGCAGCCAAAATCATCTTCAACTTCAAAGCGAAATTCATACTCTCCTGCTTCATTTTTGCTAACGAGATTGTCATCCAGCGGATCATCACCATCGTACCAGGTTTCTTCAACAATATTTGGAGTAAAAATCAAAGAATCAGGATATAGTTCTTCATTAAAAAATAAGCTCCATTCAAAGATATGGCCGTTTTTATCATCTGCTTCATTATCCCATACTCTCAATGTCCACTCACCATTAAGAGGGCATCCGGTAAGCTCTTCAAAAGACTCTTCAGGAGTAAATGTTCCGGGGGGCAAAAACGGTGCATTATGATACCAGTTTCCTGCATTATCAGTATATTCATGATATTCAGTCGATGTTTCATACATGTGCCCAAGGGGAGCGTTCGGGCTAAAACAATAATCATATCCGGTTCCGGGAACATCAGTATTCCATACAACAGGTTCGCCAAGATTTGCACCTCCATCAGAATAATCAGAGAGTATCACAGAGTTTCCGTTGGGGCACTCTAAAACAAACCGCAATTGCCCGTAATCCACATGTTCGATATTTATACATACCCTGCCAAAATCTTCTTCTGATTCCAGCTCTGATAGTGGTGGGAATACATCAAAATCAAGAGATGACTCAAAAGCTTCTCCGGTGCCATCGGGTATTGCGAATACGCCTTCCACTGACGTGGGGAAGCCTGTCCATGTTTCCGCCTCGGCAACTCCATCAAGCCTTGCCTGGTCGCGCTCACAAATAGTGTCAGGAGAAACATGCGTGCCGGTAAGTGAAGGAATTGTCCCTATTTGAACTACATTTATTACATCGGCATAGCAACGAAATTCAATATCTTCAACTTCTAATGAAAACGGATAAGCACCGGGTTCTTCAAAATCATAACTTGCAGTTTCACCTTCAAAAATATCTTCGTTAAATTTCCATGTAAAAACAAAGTTATCGGATTCGTAATCAGCATTTTCAGCATTATAGCCGGCACTCGCAATAAAGTCAACATTGGGGTCGTAAGGGCAATATTGAAAACGGCTGGTTGTAGTTTCGGCTTTTAGCCAAATACCTTCACAAAATTCATAACAGGATATTTCTGCCTGCCATCCCATACGGTCATCATCACCGTTTAAATCTTTGCCGCCATTATCATTATCTCCATTATCATCCTCGTCGTCTTCCAGTGAGATAAACCTGAAATGAGCACAATTTGTGGAAAACCAAATTACTGTATCATGAAGGTCGTCGTTTTGCGCCTCAAAAAGCAGTGCCGATTCATCATCCTCACCATCATATACATATAAAATATCACCTTCTCTGAGCTGAAAAAAATCAAAAGAGAATTTTAAATATGGAAGGTTTTCATCTGATGAACAAAAGGTAATCGAATAATCTTCGCCCGGCTGATATACGGACAAAGTATCACCACCGCTGTCAACAAAAAATCCTGAGCAAGCTTCAATTAATTCACCGTCATAATCATCAATTGGATACGTTATTTGAGAAATAACAGTACTGCTTATTAGAACAAAGAATAAGATTGCTGTAAAACGGGTGATTCCGGCCATTTTAATAAAGATGTTTTGTATTATCATATATACGCAATAAGCTGGTTTTTATTTTGCAGACTTGAAAGCCAATTGCGTGACAGTTGCTTTTTGGTTATTTTCTAATGTTAAAAAGAGAACGCAAAATGTGTAAACTATATATTAAAAGCTTTTTTCAAAACTTCTATATGGTCTAATTTTTCCCAGGCAAAAAACTCAGCTTTTTTAAAATATTTTGTTTCACCGTCAACAACTTTTTTATAAGTGTCTTTATTTTGATAATAAACTTCTACCTCTTCAGTATGTGGGGTTCTTCCAAAGTGTCCGTAAGTGGTTGTTTTCTGGAACACAGGGTTTTTGAGCCCAAGCCTTTTAATTATATTATATGGCCTTAAATCAAAAATTTCCTTGATCTTTTCGGCAATTTCTGCATCGCTCATATCTACTTTAGAAGTTCCGAAAGTATTAATGAATATCCCAACCGGTTCAGCAACTCCGATAGCGTAAGCTACCTGTACAAGCACCTCGTCAGCAATGCCTGCTGCTACCATGTTTTTGGCAATATGCCTGGTTGCATAAGCAGCCGACCTGTCAACTTTGCTGGCATCTTTACCGGAAAATGCACCACCGCCATGAGCACCTTTCCCACCATAAGTATCTACAATAATCTTTCTCCCGGTAAGTCCCGTATCACCATGCGGCCCACCAATCACAAATTTCCCGGTTGGATTTACCAGTAATCGGTAACCGTTTTTAAACAAATCCTGCAATCGCTTAGGAAGGGTTTTTATAGCTCTTGGAATTAGTATTTCCTTTACATCCTTTTCAATTTGGCTGTGCATCTTTTTATCAGCGTCTTCCTGCGCCGCTTTTGAATTATCTTCCGGCTTAACAAACTCATCATGCTGTGTGCTTAACACTATAGTGTTTATTTTTACAGGTGTGTTATTCTCGTCATACTCAATAGTAACCTGCGACTTGCTGTCGGGGCGAAGATAAAGCATCTCTTTTCCCTCTTTCCTGATTTCTGCCAGCTGCTGCAATAGTATGTGCGACAAATCAAGAGGAAGTGGCATATACTCATCAGTTTCTGTAGAAGCATAACCAAACATCATACCCTGGTCTCCCGCTCCCTGGTCTTCCTTTTTACCTCTTTCAACGCCCTGATTAATGTCGGGCGACTGCTCATGTATGGTTGAAATTACTCCGCATGACTCTGCCTCAAAACGATAATCAGAGTTCGTGTAACCAATTCTGTTTAACACCTTGCGCACAACGGTTTGAATATCTACATATCCATTAGTTTTGACTTCTCCACTGCAGACAACCAAACCTGTTGTAACCAAAGTTTCACAGGCAACCTTTGAATCCGGATCATGGCGCAGAAATTCATCAAGAAGTGCATCGGATATTTGATCGGCAATTTTGTCGGGATGTCCTTCTGAAACCGACTCGGAAGTAAACTGATAACGCATTATAACAATATTTTGATGAGTTAAATAATAATTTTTTTTAGCGACGCAAATATAAACAAAATTGTTTGATAAAAGTTTAAAAAGCTAAATGCTATTACTTGCTGCTATGATGGTTGTAGCTAAATATTATTTTGAGTGCTGATTGTTATTTGTTTTTTATCTCTTGCAAAAACCGCAAATTAACCAAAGAATGAAAAAAATATTTATCTTAGTAGCTTAAGACCATTTTGCATTAATATCCGTTTTATGTATAATTAATGAAAAAATATTTAATTACAGCTTTTTTATTTCTTGTTATAAAAACCAGCTCAGTATTTCCTCAAAGCGGCTATTCTTACCGTGAGTATTCAAGGGACAGATGCCTTGAAATAGAAAGAGAATTCAACAGGAGGCCGGATGAATTATCTTTTTTCCCTGAAGTTAAGGGAAATACAATATATATGGTTTTTGACAATAAGGAGTGGTTTGACAATTTCTTCGACAGGCCTTTTCTGAGACTTGGCATTAAACTCGTAGCTTCTGAATATTTTACATGTGAACTTTTTCCGGGCTTTACTCCTGATGATTACTTCTATTACCTGCCTCCTTTGCAATATAGCACGATGAAGGAAAATATGTTTGAATCTGATGGCACATACAAAACACCGATGGGAGTGGTTCCCCATGGATTTATTAACAGGGATTATGATTATGGAATGATTATTTCATACTGGCGCCGGGAATGTTCTGCAAACTGGATGAGAGCTGTAAAAGTTCATGAATGGGAGTTTATGGAAAATGCATTGCTGGTTGATTCACTCGTTTATCATGATGATATTATTAAAATTGAGACTGACACCCTGCCGGTTGTAACAACAAAAAAGAAGTCTTTTAAAGTAAATTTTCCCAAAGATGAAACAACTTACGACAAAAATGCTCTCCACAGCTTTATTCTGAACCTTCCTACTGATAATTATAATGTTATGGACATTAACATTTTAGCCTATGCTTCGGTAGAAGGCCCGGAAGAACGAAATGTAGAGCTGTATGAAAAGAGGGCAGAAGTTGTGTACAAAGAGTTAATGAAATTTTTTGGTGAAAATATTATTTATCAATGCATTGTTGAAGAAAACTGGGATGCATTTTACGCTGATGTTACAAAAACAGAATACAGGTATTTATCTTCTGAAAGCAAGGAAACCGTGAGGGAGTATTTATCAGATGAAATTACAAAAGAAGAGCTTGAGCCAATACTTGAAAATCACAGGTATGCTACAATTGATGTTACTTTGTACAAAAAACTACACGTAAAAGAAAGCTCAGTAAGCGAACTTTTTGGCTTTTACTCGGATTTGTTAGAAAACAAAGATTTAGAAAATGCTTTAAAAATTCAGGATGAAATATTTTATCGGGTAAAAAATGAAGACATAGCTGTTGACTTTCCTGCAGAGCTACCTATCCCTGACAGTAAAGAATTTAGTTATGTTATGTCCAGGGATTATTCATACAGATATAATATGGGAGTTACCGATATAAAGGAAACATATAAGCTTTTCAAAGAATTGCCTGAAATATTTCCTGATTGTCCGATAGTAAGATTTAATATTGCAGAGTTAATGTTTCGCTTGTGGCTTCTTGATGATTCGGAAATAGCTGATCAGGAGCTTTTCAACACAATTACTTCCCTGAGTAATTATGATGTGCCGGAAAATGCTGCAAACCGCCTGCTCGTAAATTATTATATTCTTCAGGCAGAAAATGGCAGAAAAAACGACAACCGAAGGCTTGTAAATACGAGCCTGAGACGTATCAGAAATTTATATAGTAATGCTGATTTGCGGGAAGATGAAATTTTGAGCATTGCAATGTTTTTCAGCGCATACAGGGAATACACACTGGCAGAAAGGTTTTTAAGGCCACATGCTCAAAAAAGCCAGCCTGATGAAGATATTCTTTTTTACTACCTGGATATTACCATTGCTGATGAAAGAGGCGTAAGAACAAGAAGATATCAGAATTTATTAGAAACCGCGCTGGAGCTAAATCCGCAACGATTTTGTGAAATGTTTGAACCACACTCAACCGGTGGCAAAGGAATCTCTACGCTATTCAATGAAACCCTAAAGGAAATGTTTTGTGAATTTTGTGATTAGTTGATTGGTTGATTGGTTAAATTGGGGAAATGGTTGATTGGTTGATTGGGAAAGTGGGGAAATGGTTGATTGGTTGACTGGGAAAATGGGGAAATGGTGGCAATTCGGCAGGCTCAGTGTAAAATTGGTTTATTGGTTGA
>PWND01000136.1 GCA_003557965.1 Bacteroidales bacterium
ATGCTTGTTGCTCCCGAATCAAGCATTTTCTTTGCCCTTGTTACCAAAAACAACAATGGGCATAAATACATCCCTGAGCTTCTGGAAAAAGGAGTCAGAGCTTTTGTTGTTTCTGAAAAACAAAGCGACATAGAAAACCAATACCCTGATGCTGTGTTTATTAAAGTTAATAACACATTAGATGCACTGCAAAAACTGGCTGAATACCACAGAAATATCTTCCGGATACCTGTTGTCGCTATTACAGGAAGTAATGGAAAAACAATAGTTAAAGAATGGCTTTTTCAGATATTAAACAGCAACTTTAAGGTAATAAGAAACCCCAAAAGCTATAACTCACAAATTGGAGTACCTTTATCAGTTTGGCAGCTTGACAATATTTATGACATTGGAATTTTTGAAGCCGGAATATCAAAATGCAACGAAATGCAAAAGCTTCAAAAAATATTGAAACCCGACACAGGCATATTTACAAACATCGGGCCTGCCCATGATGAGGGATTCGTTAACAGAAAAGAAAAGATAAATGAAAAACTAAAGCTGTTTACGGGTGTAAAAAAACTAATTTATTGTGCCGACTACCCGGATTTAGTAAGTGAAATTTCAAACTGGCACAAAAATAACCCATCAGTCGAACTATGTCCATGGTCAATGAAGCAACACCCAAAAGCCATGGTTCACAAAATAAAAAAAGTTGAATCAGGAACAATAATATCATATAAGTTTAAAAACAAGCTTAACGATTTTCTGATTCCATTCCATGACTCAATATCTCTTGAAAATGCTTTGCATTGCATTACATTTCTGTTTTATTCAGGATTTTATAAAAACATAAAACCTGAAAATATTAGAAATATCCAACCTGTAGCAATGCGCATGGAATTAAAGCAAGGCATAAATAATTGCAGCATTATTAATGATGCTTATAATTCTGATTTTCAATCCCTTTCTATAGCACTGGATTTTTTATCCAGCCAATTACAACATAGCAAAAAAAGATTAATACTATCTGATATTTTACAGAGCGGAATTTCTGATGACAAACTTTATGAACAGGTTGCAGCCCTCGTAAAAGAAAAAAACATCAATCATATAAGTGGCATTGGAAAATCTATCAGCAAACAAGCTGAAAAGTTTAGCATTCCTTGCGACTTTTATCCTGATACAGATACTTTTATTGAAAAATTTAATTTCAATGATTTATATAATGAAGCTATTCTCTTAAAAGGGGCACGTTCATTTTACTTTGAAAAAATCATAAAGCATATTCAGCAAAAAGACCATCAAACAATACTTGAAATAAATCTGGATGCTCTGATTCACAATTATAAAGTTTACAAATCTTTTCTTGAGCCGGGAACAAAAGTCATGGCAATGGTTAAAGCTTTTTCTTATGGAAGTGGAAGTTATGAAATAGCAACAACGCTTTCAAGGCAAAGCTGCAACTATTTTGCCGTAGCTTATGCTGATGAGGGTAAAGAACTAAGGCTAAACGGGATAAAGTCGCCAATAGTTGTAATGAATCCTGAGGTAAAAAATCTTGATATTCTGCGCCAATTCAACTTAGAACCTGAAATATACAGTTTAAAGCTTTTCGAAAAAATAGCAACAAGCGGAAAGCATTTTCCTGGTGTTTCTTCTAAGAATCCATTTCCTGTGCATATAAAGGTTGACACAGGAATGCACAGGCTGGGCTTTTTACCCGGGCAAATAAAAGAGCTGATAAAAAGTATAAAAAACAATCCACACATAATTGTAAAATCTGTTTTTTCTCATTTTGCTGCCAGCGACATGCCTCAACATGACGATTTCACCAGGAAGCAAATTAAGCTTTTTAAAGAAATTACAAATGAAATAGAAAAAGAAACAGGATATTCTTTTCTGAGGCACATATGCAATTCTGCTGCGATAAGCAGATTCCCTGAGGCTCACTTCGATATGGTAAGGCTGGGAATTGGCTTATACGGAGTGGATAAAAGTGAAAAAATCCGGCCTTTATTAAAAAATGTAAGTTCTTTTAAATCAGTAGTTTCTCAATTAAAAAAAATAAAATCAGGTGAAAGCATCGGGTACTCGAGATCTGCATTTGCAAATGAAGATATCGAAATTGCTGTAATTCCGGTTGGTTATGCTGATGGCCTCAATAGAAAACTCAGCAATGGAAAAGGCTGTTTGCTGGTAAATAATAAAAAGGCTAAAATTATTGGCAATATCAGCATGGATATGTGCACTGCTAATGTTACAGGGCTTGATGTAAAAGAAGGTGATGAAGTAATTGTTTTTGGTGATGTATTACCATTAACAGAATTAGCTAACACCCTTGAAACTATTCCTTATGAAGTATTAACTTCAATATCACAGCGGGTAAAAAGAATATACTTCAGGGAGTAAGCAGCCAGTTTTTAATTATTTGCCTTCCGTTTTCAGTCATTATACTTTCAGGATGAAACTGCACACCTCTTAGTTCTGATTCTTTATGCTTTATTGCCATAATATGGCCGAGTACATCTACTGCAGTAATCTCAAAACAATTTGGCAAAGAGTCTTTATCAACAACCCATGAATGGTATCTTCCGGTTTTTATCCTGTCAGGGCAATTTATAAAAATTTTATCAGCTTGTTTGTTTAATATTGTTTCTACAGCAACTCCATGTAGCACTTCCGGAAGGTTTTTCAACTTTGCACCATATACTTCTGCTATAGCCTGGTGGCCAAGACATACTCCAAGAATGTTTTTTGAATTTCCGTATTTTTTTATTATTTCACATGTAATACCAGCGTTTTCAGGCAATCCCGGACCGGGACTAATAACAACTTTATCAAAAAACCCAACTTCCTTTATGTTAATATCATTGTTTCTTTTTACCTTTAAGCTAAAATTTTCAGGCATTAAAGCCTCAATTAAGTGATAAAGGTTGTATGTAAAAGAATCAAAATTATCAACTATGAGAATTTTCATTAACTATAAAAATTTAATTTATCAAATATAATAAAATGCATTTTTAAAATTTTCAAATAACTCATCAAAATCATTATTATATGAAAAAAATAATCAATACACCAAAAGCTCCTAGCCCCATAGGCCCTTACAACCAAGCTGTAATGAAAAACAATGTATTATATGTTTCCGGGCAAATCCCTGTTAATCCTAAAACAGGTAAATTTCTTAAAGATGATATTGCAGGGCAAACAAAACAGGTTATGGAAAACCTTAAAGAAGTATTAAAGTCGGCAGGAATGGATTTTACGAATGTAGTAAAGTGCAGTATTTTTATTAGTGACATGAATAACTTTCCGGTAATCAATGAAGTATATGGAAATTACTTTGCAGAAGAATGCCCTGCCAGGGAAACTGTAGAAGTAGCAGGGCTACCCCTCGGCGTTGACGTTGAAATAAGCTGCATTGCGGCTATGTAAAGATTACACATATTTCTTGCTGCTATTGCAGGACATAAAACATCATACACACTTTGTCGAAACTTGTAGCTGTTTTGTGTTTGTTTTTATAAAAATAGTATTAATTTTGTCTTTAATTCAAAACACAAACATTTTTCGACATGTTGATAAAAACTTATGGCAGTGCTGTTCATGGAGTATCAGCAACAACAATAACTGTAGAAGTTAATGTTGCCAAGGGTGTTAATTTCTTTATGGTTGGATTACCCGACAGCGCAGTAAAAGAAAGCCATCACCGGATAGATGCAGCTTTAAAAAATAATGGTTATAAAATTCCCGGCAAGCGTATAGTAGTAAATATGGCTCCGGCAGACATCAGAAAAGAAGGCTCGGCTTATGACATGACAATAGCAATGGGAATATTAGCAGCCAGCAAACAGGTAAAATCCGATATTATTGAAAAGTTTGTTATAATGGGTGAGTTATCACTTGATGGCACATTAAAACCTATTAAAGGCGCTCTTCCAATAGCAATAAAAGCGAGAAAAGAAGGTTTTGAGGGAATAGTTTTGCCAAAGGAAAATGCTCGTGAGGCTGCAGTAGTAGATGATGTTAAAATATATGGCGCTGAAAACATAAAGCAGGTTATAGATTTTTTTAATAA
>PWND01000236.1 GCA_003557965.1 Bacteroidales bacterium
AAAGCTCAGGACTTGCCATATTCTCATTTTGTTGCCTCAGGTATCTATTTAAACCCATCATTAGCAGGCTCTAATTTGTGTCCGCGCTTTAAATTATTTCATCGTGAACAATGGACGGCTGTCCCCAGGTCATATTCCAGTACTCATGTTTTTTTTGATTGGTTTTCCCATAGAATTGACTCAGGTATTGGATTTTCATACAAAAATGATTCGCAAGGAGATGGTATTATCCAGTCGCATAGTTTAAGAGCAGCTTATTCAAAACCCATTACATTAGATGTAAACTGGCTAATGCATGCCGGACTTTATGCTGCTTATTCTTTAAGGCAGCTTAACTGGAACAAATTATATTTTTCTGACCAGTTAGACCCCAATCACGGGTTTATCAATCAAACCGGCGTGGAAATGCCTGAGCATA
Source organism: Bacteroidales bacterium (assembly GCA_003557965.1). Lineage (GTDB taxonomy): Bacteria > Bacteroidota > Bacteroidia > Bacteroidales > UBA7960 > PWND01. The sequence continues at coordinate 419 of PWND01000236.1, forward strand.
CCACCATACATTACCCCGACTTTGGTGCTGGTTTTTCTTTTAGCTATAGAGAAAGGCTTTATTTTGGATTTGCTGCAAACCATCTGTCAATGCCCAAAATCAATTACTATGATATTTATTCAGAAAGATTAAACATTAAGTATTCGGGACATCTGGGCTATGTGTTTTACTTGCAGGACGACTGGCATGAAAGGGAGTGGGAAAAGAATGCATCTCTTACACCAAATATACTTTTTGAAAAACAAGGATACTTTTATCATGTGACTGCAGGATTGTATTTTAGCAAGCAACCGGTTTTTGGCGGTTTATGGGTAAGGCATGCTTTCGAAAACTTTGATGCAATAGTTTTTAATGTTGGCTTCCAGCAGCCGCGATATAAAGTAGGATATAGCTACGATATGACAATTTCTCCCTTAACGGTTCGCTCTTCAGGGGGCAGTCATGAACTAAGCTTTACATGGTACCTTGAATGTCCTCCGCCACCCGAAAGACGACACAGGCCATTGCCTTGCCCGCCATCGTTTCTAAAGTAAAAGTGATGGTTTGGGATTATAAAAACAAAGTATTAAAAATCAATTTATAAGCATTAGGTGTTGAACCTCTGAAGTTAGGAACAAAAGACATTAACACAACCTGTCCGCTTCCTTTTGACATCCAAACTATAGCCGGCCTGTTTTCCAGTAAGCTTTCCTTTTTGGCAAATCCGCTCATCAAAATATTTTCCTTTTCAGGGAAATGCCCAATTATTCGCCTGTCCATATTAAAGGCGGGCAATGATGTTGTCAACACCACATTATCACGATGGAAAACGCCTAATTTATCCGGCATGCCATAGCTTAATGGATGCTCTGTGTTTAGGTGGATTTTTAGTAATGAACCAGGACAGCTAAACCCCCGGCTTGTTAATGATGATGAAACATTATTAACCGGAAAATTAAAAGCTTGTCCGTTTTCAGGCTCCATAATTCCGGTAAACAAATCAATACTTCTTCCCCACGATAAAACTGTTCCACCGTTTTCAATAAAGCTGAGAACATTTTGCCAGCCGGGCTTTTCCAGCCCTTCAGAATAATCCGGATGGTAGAAAGGAATAATTATGTTGTCGCCTCTCTGAATTCTTCCTTGCATAAGCACATGCTTGTTATTATCAGGAAAAATAATAACATCAAAATTATTTGTCAGGTTAGTATTTTTAAATTTCCCCGGATTAATCACAGAGTAGGGTATTTCATAAGTGTCAAACAAATACCTTAGCCAGCCTGCATCCATATCATGAAAATTTGTTTCCGTTAATCCTATGCGGGGCATTTTAATTTCCCGGTAGCTAACGCTTGGCTTTACTTCAGAAAGCTTAGGCTTAAAATTCAGTGTGCTTAATACAGAGTTTACTTTATTAGAGTTTCTTGTAGTTCTTTCGAGAAAAAAGCTTCCGGCAGGAATGTCAATATCATTTACTGTGGTCTTTTCCTCAATTCTGTAAACCTGGATTCCCTCTGCAAGAGATTTGAAAACAGCTTTATAACTGGCATTGTAGTTTGCATTAAAAACAACGAAAGCATTTTCTTCAACGTCTAAAGCTTCAGGGAGTGATGCAGAACTTATTATTTCAATTTTTTCATATAGCCACTCCTGGGGTTGATTTATCTCATGGCTGGTAATTCCTCTGTGTAATGGCAGCGACCAGCTTGTTATATCATAAGGCCTGATCATTTTACCACCGGGAGTGTACCTCCTGACAGGAAATCGCTGCTTTTCCATAACCTCTTTGATAAAAGGCCTGTAAGGCTGTGATAGCGGGATAATAAAATCTCCTTCATAATACTTTTTCCCCATAACTACAACATCTTCATTTATTTTGAAAACATTTACACCATGTCTTTCCATCAGTTTTAGCAGGTTAATTAACTCTCCCGGATCATGTTGTTTTTGGAGAATAATATAAAAGAATGGAGCTTCATTAAAGCCTTTGTTAACTTCTTTAATACAGAGATCGTTTCTGTAATTCAAAATATCACTTCTAAACAGGCTGCCTGTTTTTACCATTGAGAAAATTGATTCAACTTCGTACCGCACAATATCTCCAAGCCGCCACCATCCACCTTCCCAAGGTAATGGCATTCTTATGCTTTTCTTATGCTCCGACAGGCCTTTTCCCCATACACTTATCTCACTTTTTTCAATATAAACCGGGGTTGCCATTCTTACGCTTGCAGCCTCTGTAAGCATACTTATGATATTTTTCCATGAACTCGTTTGAGTGGACCCCGGCCAGTAATCATCAAAAAGATAGTTTTGCGTGACCCCGGCAAGTCCCATGCCGGTCATGTGCTTCGACATGTTTGAGCCGAAAACCCATGTCCAGTTCCATATTCCTTCGTCAATGTTTATGGCAATAGGATCGTGGCTGGGTGGCACAAAATACCTGACTCCTGTTGCACCCATTTGATGTTTCTCAACCAAAACGTGTGGATGCCATTCTAAGTTATAGATATCGGCAATTACCCGTGTGTCCTTTTGGGTTAGTGATACAAAATCTCTGTTGTTGTTATGCCCCACATACTTGTGATAAACACCGGGCATAGAGCTGCCTTCATACTCGGTTCCTAAGTATTTTTTGTAATGCTCTACTATCATATCCATACCATCAGGGTTATGCGAAGGAATAATCATTAGTACAACATCATTAAGGTAATTTTTTACCTCATCATACCTTGAGTTAATTAGCTCATAAGCAATTACCGGTGTAGCCTGCGAAGGCCCAACCTCAGTTGAATGCATTGACATTGTGGCCATGATAAAAACCTTGCCATCTTCTATCATTTTTTCCCTTGACTCTTTTTTTAATGATGGGTTTAAAGCCAACTCCCTGTTTATTTCTCTGAGTTTTTCAAGGTTTTTAATGTTCTCTGGTGAAGAAATAAAAGTGATATACATTGGGTTTCCCATTGGAGATTCTCCCGTATGATACATCTTTATCTTTTGTGATTCACTTTCCAGCAGGTATAAATACTCTATAAGCTCAGAATAAGAGAACAAATTCCTGTCGGCACCGGGCTTATATCCAAAAAAGTTTTTGGGTGGTGTTATTTCATTTGTATTAAGTGTATTGGCAGCATAAGATGGTGAATACATGAATAAATTTAAAATGAAACCTGAAATGTAAATAAGAATAAAAATGGTTTTCATGATGTTGGTTGGTTTTAAGTTATTTAGAAAAATAGTAAGTGAAAAACAAATCCTTGTTTTTTATTGTATTCTATAGCAGGAGCCGGCATTTTAAAAAAGTCGAAAACGGAGAAAAAGCTTTGTAAAAAAACAGAATTTGTATTTATTCTGTTCCAGTCAATATCAGGTGATATGTAAAAGTGCCTGGTTCTTTCGAAATGCGGAAGGGGTTCTCCATTATAATAATCAGGATTGCCGGTACTCCCGAGCATTCCATAGGCACCATATCCTACAGCAATATTAAGCCATGATGGTATAGCAGAGTTTCTATCACCAAAAGAACTTATATTAAATGATAACCAGTGAGTGTGTGCATTGTAATCTTTAAGCATATTCTCTGCTAAGCTTGAGCCCAGCAAATCAGGGCGGTATTTATCTAACCCACTTCTGTGATACGAATATTTGAAT
>PWND01000310.1 GCA_003557965.1 Bacteroidales bacterium
CATAAACGATATGATGAGAGTACTGAAAAGCGATTTGCTCATATGGCTTCCGGCCTTTGAAAAAAGGGACTGCCACCATGGATGTTTCGAAATCAATAAAATGAAGCGGATACCTGAATTGTCTGAATTCATATTTCAATCCGTCAACATCAATATAGGGTTGATTATCCTTTTCAACCGCTTTCTTAACCTGCATCCATTGTCTTTCTGTCCTGGTGAGAATTCCATCTTTAGCAGGTACCAGGTCGCCAATGTCATCAGGTGTTATGTCCTTCATAAGATATTTGCCCTTTTCAAGCAGCTCTGGCTTTTTTCGGAAATCCCAAATATCTAATATGTTGGGCAGCTCAAACATGTCATCCTGCCAATCCAGTTGTTCTGACCAACACTGCTTAAAGCCTGATAATTTACCTTCAGTTTCTTGCCCAGGTGTTGTTCTAAACTCGCAAAGCTTACAATCTTTGTGAATGGGAGTAATTATCTTCTCATCCCTTTCATACATATCAGCAAATTGATGAATACGGTCAATGAAACTGACAGGATCAGGTATTTGCTTGTCTTTACCGTCATAAACTCTTTCAATAATATCATCAACATTGATGCGAATAAGCACTTCTTTTCCCAAAACTTCTTTGGTAACATCTCCGGCAATGACAACAGCAGTTCTTCCGTTTTCAAGGGGTTTAAGTAAAAACTTCTGGTTTAATCCATTTACTGTTGCTACTGCATTTTTGTCGGCAAGCATTAAATGCGCGCGAACATCAAATTCAGGATGGGTCTGGGTTATCACATACTTCTGAAATGCAACATCATAAACATATTCTTCCCAACCAGTATCCAGAAATCCTTTTTTTGACAGCATATCAGTACTGTCATTCCCGCCAAAAGACTTTGCCTTTACTTCAATCAGATTAATTTGATTTCCTTTTTTTTCAATGATATCTGCCCTGATGAAAAGGTTCTTGTAGCGAAATGCTCCTTCAAAAATGGTAACATCTCCTTGCTCCAACAGCTCACGGGTTCGTTGCAAAGGCAAATCATATCCCGTTTCATCGATTGGAATTCCACCGGGATAATAACACTGGGCAAGTGCCCCAACCTTGTAACCACCTTCGGCAAGTGCTTCAAGAAAAGCATTTTCGGCATTTGAATCAGGATACTCAGGCTTGGATGTATAGAATAACTTGGTGGGGCAGCTTAGGGCCAACTTGAATCTGGATTTGGTAAGATATCTTGACATGTAATATTTTTTTGTAAAAATACGAATAACCGATTCGCTTACTTTGGGTGAAACTCTGTGTTTTTATAATTCAAGTAATGAGTGGATTGAAAATATTATGGTTTCTTGAAATGCAAAGCTTTTAGATCTGGCATTTAGATACTGTGCCAAAAAGAAACAGAATACCAGGTTTGCTCTTCAGGGATATTTCCCTCCAGTTTTATATTTTATTTCTTCACATGTTTGCTCAAATTTCGGAATGGAATGCATGATTCAATTACTAAAAAAACAATCTGCCCCGGCATGCTGCAAAAGACATGCTTAGGAGCAGGTTGGCGACTAAAGAAAGATATTGATTTTTCCAGGAACCAATACTCACAGCTTAACAGGTTTAAGTTTTCAATAAATACCCTTTGATAATAAAAATTCGGTCAGGGTTTTCTTTCATTCTCTTTGCTGCTCGGTCATGATTTTAATAGTTTTTTGATCATTGATCAAAATGGGAGATTGCCAAAGGGATCATTGTCTGGTTTATTTTCATAATTAGTAGGATTAGTTGGAATGTAAGAATGCTTATCTATCAGCTCCCATAAAGTCTGATTAGTAACCTTATATAATCCTTTAATACTTATATGGGAGCAGTAATCCCATGTGGCCACTATCCTAAATTTTTCATCCTCCAGTTGAATGCTTATTTCTTCATGTTTTTTGTTCTCTAAAGCATCTTCACTTTCCAGCCACTCTTGAGCAAAAACATCTTTTAACTTTTCGAAAAAGGAGTTAATCTTTGTTAGAAAGAAATTAAATCTGTCTATCCCGATTTCTTCTTTTAATTGACTACTATATTCATAATAGAATACAGGTTCAACTTTTAAAATTTTGCACTCACCATTTTTGTAAGTAATTGTTCTCATTACCGAACAATATAAGTCAACATTTAAAATCTCCATAATAAACTCTTCATCAGGATATCTGGTCGAAAACTCAAGTATGTTTTCATGTATTGGTAGTCTTCTACTCTGAAAATAATATTCCCTGTCTTCGCATGAAATGAATTTTGCTCCAGAACCTTTAATAATTATTTTTGGATCAATTGTCTGTAAAAGGTTGGGGTTACTTTTGCACCTAAGTATGTTATCATATTCTATGTCCGTATTCATTTTCATTGAATTTAAAAATAAAGTTATTTTCAAGCGCTTCTATCACTAATAGTCTGGCGAATGTGCCGATTCTCAAATGTGCGCTATCGGCATTCTTTTTAATCTGATCATAGATGTCTTCGTCGACAACCATATTGATTCTTTTTTTACTTTTCATAATATTTTTTTTTAAAATTGAAATTATTTTATATAAATACGTAAAAGAAAAAAAACACATAATTTGTTACAAACTCACATTTTTTTCAAAAAAAATACACAAAACGACACTTAAGAAGCTTGCATTCAGCATTATAGGTGATGAAGATTTTTTAATTTTTTTTCATTATCAACTAAAAAGTGTGTACTCATTCACAATGTCATACATTTATTTCTCGTTGAAACGTAATTTCCGCATTCAGAAATATTTTTCCAGGTATTTATCTGAAATGGTAATACAATGGAAAAGTTAACTTATGAGAAAACAGATAAGCTGGATAAGATTGTATGCTTTAGAATGAGCGAAGCTGATTACAATGCAGTTATCCAAATCAGCGAAAAAAATCAGTCAAAGGTTAGTAAGATTATCAGAGCAGTTATCAGCAATGTAATCGACCTGATAGAAAAAAATAATACTTAATACTGAGAAATTTTTTCAAAAGAAAAGAACACTTTTACTAAATAATCCTTTTAAAGGGTTACTTGTAATACAATGTAGAGCAATTAATATGTACTATAATGCCTTTAAAGCGTACCATAATTCCCTATAATTATACCTAGTATACTTATATCAATAACTATTTGAATTTTACAGCAGTTTTATCGATTATATTTTTATTTAATAATCAGCGGATTATACTAACTTGTCTTTTCAAATGCATTCCTATTATGCATGCCCCACATGTGGAATGTTCATTACAATATCGGTTTTTTGAAAAAACAGATATGATGTATTACAAAATAAACATCAAAAACAAAAGGTTAATATGGCTGTCTTGGAACTAAAAAAAGAAATATATAAAAGTAATTCTCTGAAAATACTTATACCGGAATTTTCTCTATTATAACTCTATTGAAATCACTGATTGCTATTTTTCCTTCTCTTTACTCTTTTCTTTTAAAAATTCTTTATTTAAACCTCTGACAAAAGATTTAAACTCGACAAAATAATTGCCCACAGTTTGAGGGCTTTTTTTGCAGATCTTTGCAATCTTTGTGATTGTTATTTTTCCCAGTTTCCAATCCCAATCTTCAATTACATCATATATTTCTGATCTGGTTTTCTTGGATTTATTCTCACCAATCACTTTATTTATTATCGATCTTTTATCAGGTAATGAAAGCGGGGCATTTTTTCTAAAAACTATAGTTCTCGGGGTATAAATCGGTTTAAGCGTTTTATTTTCTTTCTTTTCAATTGTCGACTTTGCAATTCTTTTTAACTCCTGAAAAGTTAGTTTTTCTGTACAGACTTTTTTATTGATTTGTCTGAGAATTTTAATTAAATCATCATAAACTAACGTGTTATTAAGGTATAATAAATTATTGCAATATGAACTTAATACTAGTTCCCGGTTGCCTTTATTGATCGTGTGTGGCAGAGAAGCCTTTATTATATTGATATCCTTTTTATCGGAATTTATAAAATCGCCTTCAATTTTTAATTCATCAATATTGTCATAACGAAGTCCCG
>PWND01000261.1 GCA_003557965.1 Bacteroidales bacterium
GAAATTTTATAAACTTGCAGTTGCTCTTCCCCTCTTGCAGCTATTTGAGCCAGGTGTGTAATGGTAATTACCTGCATAGTTTTTGCCATATCATTAAGTATTACTCCCATTTGCGTGGCAATATCTCCTGAAATTCCTGAGTCTATTTCATCGAAAATTATTGTTGAGAGAAGTTTCTTTTTTGATATTAAAGATTTTATACTTAGCATTAATCTTGAAAGTTCGCCACCTGAAGCAATTTTGGAAACTTCTTTTAGTTCACCACCTAAGTTTGCATTAAAAAGGAAATCCAGGGAATCTTTTCCATTACTGCCTAACTCATTAAGATGTTTAATATCAATTTTAAACTGTGCATTTGGCATACCCAGTTGTTTCAACATTGTTGTAACTTCCTTTTCAATACCGGGAATAGCATTTTTTCTGTTATTGGAAATTTTCTCAGCAAGAGAAATTAGCTTGTTTTCAATTTCATTTATTTTTTTCTCATTTTTTTGAATATTCTCTTCAAGGCTATCTAATGAGTTGGCCTTTGTTCTGTATTCTTCACGCAATTGTATTAGTTCACCTATTGAAGTTACATTATGTTTTAGCTTGAGCTGATTTATTAAATCGTACCTGTCTTTTAATTCCTGAATTTTATTCTTATCAAAAATTATTTTTTCTGATAAACCTGATATGTCTCTGCTTATATCTTTAAGTTCAATTTTGCTTGACTTTATTCTTTCATATATTTCGGAATATGCTGGTGAAACGTCCTGAATTGAGCTGAGAAGCTGTTCAACTTCGTTTAGGCTGGTAGTAACAGACATTTCAGACTCTTCAAGCAGGTAATTTGATTTTTCAAAGTTTAGTTTTACAACTTCTGCATTTTCAAGAATCTTTAATTCTGTTTCAAGGTTATCAAATTCATCAGTATCAAGGTTAGCTTTATCAAGTTCGTCAAGCTGGAAGTTGTAATAATCCTGGTCACTTCTTGCTTTTCTTTCTTCTTCTTTTAGCAGTTCATTTTTTGACAGCAGTGATTTCCAATTTTTATATAATTCTTTATAGTTTTTAATTTCGCTAAGCTGATCGCAGAAATTATCTACTACTTCAAACTGGAATAATTTATCAGTTGCAAGAAGGTTTTGGTGTTGTGAGTGAATATCAATTAATTTATCTCCAATTTGCTTCATTACGGAAAGGTTTACCGGAGTATCATTTATAAATGCTCTTGACTTTCCATGTTGATTTATTTCTCGTCTGAAACAGCATGGATTTTCAAAATCCAAATTATTATTATTAAATAATTCTTTAAGGTCAAGGTTTTTAATATCAAAATGCCCTTCAATAATGCACTTTTTATTTTTATTATACAATACTTGTGTATCAGCCCTTTGGCCAAGTATTAAAGAAAGAGCTCCTAACAGTATTGATTTTCCGGCACCGGTTTCCCCGGTAATAGTTGTAAATCCGTTATTAAACTTAATGTCAAGTTTATCAATAAGGGCGTAATTTTCTATTTGCAGGTCTTTAAGCATGTATGTTATTGTGCATATATTAATAAAAATGCAAATTTAATAAACTTTACAAAAAACAATTGTGGATTAATCTATAAATTAATAATGTTTTTCAGGCTTAGTTGTCGCCCATTCTTCTGTACTTGTCGGCATTAGTGGGGTCAATTTCGGTAAGTATCCTGGTTGCCTCACTAAGATCTGATGGCGTTGCTTCAGAATATAAGTTTACCAGCTCATCACTTTTAGAAGTAAGTATCATCTGCATTAGCAGGCTGCCGGGGCGCTGCCTGTGTACACTTTGCAGCATTTCGAGTGCTTTAGTAACCTCGCCTCTTGCAATTTCTCTATTGTCGGTCATTTTATCGAAGCCAAGCCTGTGATAATGGTAAAGAGCCATTCTTGCCTGGCTGTATGTAGTGTTAAAAATATTTTCCATTATCCAGTAACGGTTTCTTTGGCTTTCAAAAGATTTCCAGCCTGGCTCCTGCGCATTTTGCGCCCTGTTTACAATTTTTTGAGCCTCTTCAAAGTATGGAGTTCCGCCCATTGGGCTGAATGTATCAAAATCAAATCCGATAATTAAATATGCATAAAATGCTAAAACTTCTGTAAGATTTGACATAAAAGTATTTCCATCATATTCTAATGGCATATTTTCGGCATACCGAAAAGAAAAGTCCCTGTCTTGATGGTTAATTATAGGTGAATTATATGAAGTTTCATAAATTGGGCGCCTTGATTGAATTTGAATAGAGCCTCTGAATTCATCAGATCCTATTCTTTCACTCACAGTGATAACAATACTGGCTTCTATTCTTTCATCTCTTTCAAACTGATAGTTTGTCCAGTTTCTTTGATTTAAAAATTCATAAGCATCAGACTGTAAAGATCTTAATATTTGCCTGTCAGATTCGGGTAAACCCGGGCCTGATACCTGTACCCGGCAATCAAGCTCTTGCGCATTTATGCTTATTATACACAGAAATAAAAAGATGAAATAAATTGTAAGTTTTTTCATGATAATAAATACAATATTCTATTTCTTTTTACTATAGTTATCAATTATATATTCTACTATATCATCAGCGGTTTTCTTCTTGCTCTGTAATTTATAACGAAATATATCCTGATTATTGTTTATAATAGTGATTTTATTAGTGTGGGTTTTAAAACCGGCACCTTTGTCTTTCAAAGAGTTAAGAACAATGAAATCCAGGTTTTTCTTCTTCAACTTTTCTATGGCATTTTTCTCTTCATTGTCTGTTTCAAGGGCAAACCCACCTAAAATTTGATTTTTGCTCTTTTTGCCTCCCAGGAAAGCTAAAATATCAACTGTTGGTACAAGGTTTAATTTCAGTTCATTATTACTGCCTTTTTTTATTTTAGAACTTTCAGGTTTTTCAATTGTAAAATCTGCCACAGCAGCGGCAAGTATGGCTACATTCGCTTTGCTGAAATGTTTTTTACATGCATTGTACATTTCTTTGGCCGACACAACATTGATTTTTTCAATAGCAGGATTTTCAACATTATAATTTGTTGGCCCGGTAATTAAAGTTACTTTGGCTCCCTTCTCAGCAAAAGAGTTTGCTAACTCAATGCCCATTAGCCCGCTTGAATGATTACCTATAAACCTGACAGGGTCAATTGCTTCATAAGTTGGCCCACCGGTGATTAATACATTAAAACCTTTTAGCTTATTATTTCCGGTAAGGTAGTGTTTTACAGTATTAAAAATTGTTTTTGGCTCTTCCATCCTTCCTTTGCCTTCATAACCACATGCCAAAAAGCCTTCATCAGGTTCAATAATTGTAATGTTATTATCTTTTAGAATGTCCAGATTTTTTTGAAAAGCAAAGTTTTCATACATTTTGCAATTCATTGCAGGTGCAATAAATATTTTTTTGTCGAAGGCCATAAATGTTGTGGATAGAGCATCATCAGCAATACCATTTGCAAACTTCCCGATTATGTTGGCTGTGGCAGGAGCAACAACCAAAACATCAGCCCAGTCAGTCAAAGAAATATGCTCGGTAGAATAATCGTTATCTTTCCCAAAAACACTGCTGTAAACCGTATTTTGTGATAAAGATTCTAATGTAATTTTTGTAATAAACTCTAATGCACTTGTAGTAACTATAACCTTTACTTCTGCACCGGCTTTTTTAAAATGCCTTATTAGGTAAGCACTTTTATATGCAGCTATGCCACCGGATATTCCTAATAATATTTTTTTTCCTTTTATCACCGGTAATTTGGTTTGTGTATAATTGAAAAAAGCTGCATAAAAGCATATATAGCTTTTAACACAGCTTTATTCTTGTTGTTTGTTTTTAATTATTTTCTTGTTCGGGAACTCTGTAATAAATATTATTACTCAGGAACTCTTTTATTGCAATTAATGAAGGCTTGGGGAGCTGTTCATAATATTTAGCTATTTCTATTTGTTCCCTGTTTTCGAAAATTTCCTCAAGATTATCAGTACTGCTTGCAAATTCAGCTAACTTATTATTAAGCTCTTCTTTCATTTCAA
>PWND01000163.1 GCA_003557965.1 Bacteroidales bacterium
ACATTGCTTGGGATGTATATATTGGTAAAGACTCTGAACCCAGAATGATCGAATGGAATGCGATTCGTCCCGGTATGTGGTTTTCGGAGCCTCATATTGGGCCGATTTGGGATCTAAATTCTATTCTCAAATAAGTATATGGTCTAAGATTGCCGTGTTGCTTTTTCAAATTTGAATAAAGGAAGCCAGTCTTAATTTAGTAGTGTATTAAATTCAATCCAGTTAATGGTTAACTGAGGTTCATTCGTTTTTTTAATAAACTGAAATTCAATTTAAAAAAAGTCCTCTTCATAACCACTCAAGTTCTCACAGAAAAAACAGCTCACGTGGTTTAGGGAACTACATCTTTAAGATGTCAAAAGCGTTGATAGACCGTGGGCATTTCGCAGAGATACTGGTCACCAGTAATAAAAATAACGATACGATAACATTTGAAGGAATAAACGCTCACAGGGTATTTACAAACCATTTTTTGAATAAAGTATTCAGAAAAACCGGGAATTGGCCACTATTTAATTCTCTTTCTATGCTGGCTGATAAACTGTATGTATCCTGGCTGGTGCGAAAAAAGTTCAGGAAATTGAATAAAAAACAATTCTATGATATCGTATAGGTTTTAAACTATCAGATACCGGATCTTTTAATTAAGAGAGGCAGGTATTTCTTTACAGTATCAGAATTACAAACCCGGAAGTTGTAATTAATGCTGAAGGCGGCTGTGGTGGAGTATTGATTTATGATCCGCGATATTTTGCCTTATAGTAAATTATCATTGTTCATTTCTGAATGATCATGCTCAGGCTTTACCTGTGTTTATTTTTTTCATTAAAAACGTTTTTCTGGAATATTTTTTTGACGGTATATAAACTTGTTAAAAAACCGTTATTAATTTGATAGGGATATCTGTAAAGGTGTGGTTTAACAATTTTAGCTACATTTTCCGGCCAGGAATCGATGGGGCCAACCAATTGTTTAACCGATTTAGCCTTTAAATTATAGGTCATATGTAACCCTTCATTTACGGCACTTTTCTTTTTGGTTATACGCAGCAGAGGCCTCTTCAGAAAGTCAGGTATAAACCTCTTTAAATTCATTTTATTTTGTCTGACATTTAAATTTCTCTCATCTGAGTAGGCAATATCCTTCAATTTTTTTGCCATCAGTTGTTCTCCTTCCATCTCTTTAAAAAAGTCTCTCGAAAACTTTAATGCCGGTGTTACGGAGAGCCAGAATTTAACCAGCCGGTGGTCCCAAAAAGGAGCTAATGCCTCATAGCTAAAAAACTCATACACCCGAAAACTGTTGAATATAAATTTAGCCTGTCGCTCCTGCCATACAAGATAGTCCAGAAATGCTTTTTCTGACAGTCCGGACTCCTCAAAAGTCTGATTCAGGATCGAAAACAGTGCTTCCGGTTTCTCTCTTGTAAAATCTTCACTCCAGCTGAACTTCTTCAGGGTTCTTTCAGCAGCACTACCATTAAGCTGAGTGTAATCCAAATTGTTGGAGAGCATATCCAGGCCGTGGCCGGGCATAAAAAGATCGCCTTCTTTTAGAAGATTCTTCTTTTTGAGCTCATAAACAGCAAGGAAATCCTGCAAGTGCGGATTTGAGATTCCATTACTTGCGTACTCAATATAGCTGTCAAAAACACTTGAAGTGTGAAGTTCATGCCACTTCTCTTCAGTATACTCAATAAAGTGCCACTCATACCCTGCTGTTTTTGCTACTTTTTCGCTGATTTTTGACTGAATATTGCCCGGCATACCATACGTGTAACAAACAACATTTTTATAGCCCAGCTTACAGAGGTAGTTTATAATAATTCGTGAGTCATGCCCGCCGCTAAGTGGTACAATAATCCTGCCATTATCGGACACACTCTCTGTAATCTCCCTGAATATTTTTTGCAGAATCTTATCCAGAGTGGCGGCATTCTTTTTAAGGTTTGACCGATCCCTTATTTCAGCGGGCTGATCAATATTATATCTGAAATACCGGCTTTTCTCTGTTTCGGCATTTTTGAAAATTACAATTTCAGCAGCCTGAATTCCTGAAACATTCTGAAATACGGTCCGGTCTCCCAATACATTATTCATCTCGGTGAATTCATAGACTATATCCCTGTCAATTTCATGGCCATTTTCAAGCTTTATCCGGTCTGTAACCAAGATCAGATTACCAGAGAATCTGTATAAGAGTGGAATTGCCCGGATTATATCCGATTTCAAGAGGGTGTATTCAGGTGATTTAAATACCAGGGAAAGATGCCAGAACTTCTTCTTTTTCAGCAGTTCAGCAGCATTATCATCCTCATTGAACCGAATCAGTTCCGAAAGCAGATTCTCCCCTGTCTGTCGGAGGCCGGGATCGGTTACGCTGTTTTTCAGACTTTTAATCCATAAAGTAGCCTCCCCCTTTTCCAGCATCAGCCATTTTCCTGAAAGTTTTACCTCGATTTCCATAGATATAATTTCTTATTTCAATTATGATTTTGTCTTCAGATCTCTTTCTGAGGGCTTTGCAATACCGGTCTTTTGCCCAATTGCGGCGTTATCGGTCGGTTGAAATCCTCACATATGACCTATATGCTGCGGTTTCAACCTCCCTCTGGCCTTGCCCTTGAGCAAAATCCCTGGTTCTGCAAAGCCCTCTTTCTATATAAAATCCGGGAACTACCAATTAGTGCATCACAAAAGTGTAATCCTATAGGGCCAGCTCCCAGGGATTATTGGCCAGGCAGCTTATACACTTGATCAAATAAACAGCTTTTAACCGTTTCCGGCAAACCCACGTTACTAAAATTTCTCTGAGAGTTGGGGGCTTTGGTTCCTTTTAACGGAACACAATATGATTTAACAAATTTTTTCCCGGCCGGCAGGCTTTCAGTTATCTGCGTCTGTGCGCCCCCGGCGTATCCGCACAAAAGGCAGTGGATGATTACTTTTGTTTAAAATTTCATCCAATGCACCTAACCAAAAGGGATTCAATGTTGATTTGGGCTATTAATTGAACCTCATATACTCTGTTCAGCACTTAAATGGTGCAATTTAGTTTTTACCGAACACCCATAATTGTAAATCTTCAATTCCCGCAGAATTTTGACATTTTAATTCTATTACACCATATTTTATTTTTTAAAAAAACTTTATTTGGCCGTGTCTGCCGTGAATTTAATTCAATATTGTTGCATCAGGAGCAGGTAAATATTTAACCCCGGTAGAATTTTAAAAAAGATTGGAACAATCTAATTAAAGCTGTGTCACAGTGGCTCACATCAATTGTTTCACAACCAATTTTATGTTAAAAACAGATGCTCAGCTCCTAATCTTTCAAACATTAAAAAATTTTAATCTTTTTAGTCTTCAGGGTGTAACAAATTCGTTTTGGCTCTCTCATATACAAACAATTGAGCAGTAAAACACTGCTCAGAACACCTCGTGCCGGGGAAGGGGGTAATCAAAAACGGCCGGGGTTCAAATAGAAGCAACTGACCAACTATGTGTATCAATATGGTTCTCAAAAATTCTTTAATCAAAAATAAACTGGTGAAACTGACGCTATTACCATTATTTCTGCTTATTCCGGTAATGGTATTTGCTCAAACGTATGAAAACAGTGAGGCCGGTGACCTCCAGGCACTGATCGACCTCTACCAGTCAACCAACGGTAACAACTGGACAAACACGCAGGAAAACAATAAGCCGTGGGATCCAAATGCCACATCACTGCCCGGCAGTACGGATTGGTGGGGTGTTACCACTGAAGTTATTGACGGAGAGAGAAGGGTGGTACATCTTGACCTTCAGCGCGGCTCACATTCACAGCCGGCAGACGGCTCAGATCCCAGTGTAAGCGGGGCTATATTGGGGAACAATCTGGCGGGTGAATTACCTGAATCACTTGGAAACCTCTCAAAAATCAGATATTTCAATGTAAAACAGAATAAGCTTACTGGTGAAATACCGCAGGGATTATCTGAATGGACAGAAGTAAAAAGAATACTGTTAACAGGACACAC
>PWND01000049.1 GCA_003557965.1 Bacteroidales bacterium
CCAAGATCATTATCAAATGGCTCAAAGTATGGCAAGGTTGTATTTGCGGCTGCAGATACTCCGTATTTATAGATTATGATATCGTGAACATATATGGCAGCACTTGGACTAGCTAATCTTAAAATAGTTGCATCATCTATATCAACATCAAACGTATAGGTAGCACCAGTTGTCCCTATTCCTGAGAAAGTTGTTAAATCTTCCCAGTCTGAACCATTATATTTTTGTAATTTAATAGAACGACCAGCTCCTCCTGCAACAATTGTAAAAACAGCTGTTGAAACTGACTCTACTTCTGGTAATTCTAAAATACCGTTTGACTCTTGCATTTGAACTCGCCCAATTGAACAATCACCAGTTGCACTTGCTCCATTTTGAACAATGCACTGAACCATCTTTACATCTCCTGTTCCAGCTCCAACGTTAATTGTTTGAGTATATGTGCCATAACTACCTTGGTTTGTCCAATCCTGAATATTCTCATCAATCCATGTATCCTGCCCCTTCACCTCTCCCATAAAAAGCAGCAAGCAGATCATTGAGGCGGTGATCAGGCTGAGGGGGTTTTTAAAAAAATTGTAAGCTTTTATCATGATAAATATTTTTGTTCGGTGTTTTGTATTTGGTGCTTTTTTGTGTTAAGCTTTTGCCTAAAATAATCTTTTTTTAATCAAGTCGGCTTTGCTGTTAATGGTAAAATATTCGCAAAACCACAATCGCAACAAATTGAAAAACAGCATTCTACGTCAAACAAATATATAAAAATATTAGGGTTTATTTCTATGTGTTTTACTTAAATGTTTATTAATATTTTGTTACGGTTGGTTGATTGGGTAATTGGTTGATTTGGGATTTGAGATTTCGGATTTCGGATATGATATGAGAGACTTTTCTCTATACCTTTGTGTAGGAACTCAGTGTAACTCCGTGGTTAAAAAACAGGTTTGGGGTTTGAGGTTTGGGGTATGGGGAAGTGGGAAATTAGTTGATTGGGAAATTTCGGACCGGGGATTTTTTTAAACTAAACGATTCAACGATTAAACAATAATAATAGAACACAGATGACACTGATTGGACTGATTTTCACGGATTTCTTTATCTGCGAATATCCTTGCTTTCAGCTTTCAGCTTTCAGCTTTGAGCTTTGAGCTTTTACATTGGTGATTAGTGACTAGTGATTAGTAACTGGTAACTAGAAAATCTTAATCTCAATCTCAACCTTATCCTTGCTTTCAGCTTTCAGCTTTCAGCTTTCAGCTTTCAGCTTTCAGCTTTGAGCTTTTACATTGGTGACTAGTGACTAGTGATTAGTGACTGGTAACTAGAAAATCTCAACCTTATCCTTGCTTTCAGCTTTCAGCTTTCACCTTTCAGCTTTGAGCTTTCTCAACATCTCAACAACAATTTGGCAAACTCCAAATGTTTAAAAACCAAAAAAATCAATAAGTTTTTACTCTATCAAAGAAATTTCTTTTAATTTTAAACCTTATTTTCAGGTAATGGTTTTACCTGTTATAATTTTGGAATTAAAGGATTATTAACGAAAAATTTATTATTATGAAAACAAGGCCTCGGCTGAATTTTTGGCAAATCTGGAACATGAGTTTTGGATTTCTAGGGATTCAGTTTGGATTTGCATTACAAAACGCTAACGTTAGCAGAATTTTTGAAACTTTAGAAGCACCGCTGGAGCTGATCCCAATATTATGGATTGCTGCACCGGTGACCGGATTAATTGTTCAACCCATTGTAGGCTATCTTAGTGATAACACATGGAACCGTTTTGGCAGGCGGCGGCCATTCTTTATGATTGGTGCTCTTCTTGCCTCTGCAGCTCTTATAATTATGCCCAACTCGCCTGTACTGTGGATGGCTGTTGGTATGTTATGGATACTGGATGCTTCAATAAACATTTCTATGGAGCCTTTCAGGGCATTTGTCGGCGATATGCTGCCACCCGAGCAAAGAAATAGAGGCTTTGCAATGCAGAGCTTTTTTATCGGTGTTGGATCTGTTATTGCCTCGCTGTTGCCATGGCTGCTTACAAACCTTCTTAATGTGCCAAATACAGCACCGGAAGGCCAAATACCTCCATCTGTAAAGTTTGCTTTCTACATTGGCGGTGCTATATTTTTCCTTTCTGTTTTCTTGACAGTTATTCGTACACGGGAGTACAGCCCCGAACAACTTAAAGAATTCGAAGAGATGGAAAAAGGTTCAGACAAGGTAAAAGAAGACCATAAGTCTGATGAGCTGTTTCCTGCAAAAAGATTCCTTAACCCTTCTTTCTTGTGGATTTTAGCAGGAATAATAACTTCACTGGCAATTTTTTATTTTGAATTTTCATGGCAGCTTTATGTCCTTACAGTTGGTATCGGGCTGTTTGGACTGATACAACTGCTTACCGGTTTGTTGATTAAAAGCAACAAAACCAAAAATGGCTTTGTTGTGGTTATTAACGATTTGTATCACATGCCAAAAACTATGGGGCAGCTTGCAATTGTTCAGTTCTTTTCATGGCTGGCTTTATTCTCATTATGGATTTATACCACCGCAGGAGTTACCAGCCATCATTACGACATGAAGCTACAGGAAAGTGAGGTTGTTATGCTTACTGAAATTCTTGATGTAATGGAAGAAGATACAGAAGCAGGCTGGAACAGAAGGCTGCCGGCCGTAAAAAGAGAGCTTGCCGGCTTTGAAACTGCTTTTATCATGGATGAAAAAACCGAAGTAGTGGCTACTATGCAGGTGGTAAACTACTTCCTCAGGCATCAGGATGAAGTAGTAATGCCGGGTGTAATTATTGAAAAACTCGAACATATTGAAAAAGAATATAATACCGGGGCAAACTGGGTTGGTGTGATGTTTGCCGTTTATAACGGCTTCGCTGCCCTGGTGGCTTTCCTTCTGCCGGTTTTTGCCAAAATGACCAACAGAAGGTTTACGCATGCACTGGCTTTAATTCTTGGAGCATTTGGATATATCTCCGTTTACTATGTGCCGGCTCCATCATGGATGCTGCTTTCAATGCTTGGCGTTGGTATTGCATGGGCAAGCATCCTGTCAATGCCTTACGCGATGCTTACAGGTTCGTTGCCATCACACAAAATGGGAACCTATATGGGCATCTTCAACTTTTTCATTGTAATACCACAAATTGTGGCTGCCAGCATTCTTGGATTCTTTGTAGTGAATATTGCCGGAGGCAGGCCTATATATGCGCTTATGTTTGGCGGTGTGTCATTGCTTATTGCTGCAATCACTGTTGTATTTGTTAAAGATGAGGATGAGGCAAGAATTAAAAAAATCCGGGAAGAACTGGATTAAGCAAATTCTTTTTTAAACATCTTTTATTGCAGCAATTAATTAGTTGTACAATTATTTTATGGAGTTTTTTGAAATTAGAAAAAGTAAAATTATAAATATATGAAAACAGAACGTTCAAGTGGAATATTACTACATATAACATCTTTACCCGGAAAATACGGAATCGGAACCATGGGCAAGGAGGCCTATGACTTTGTTGATTTTCTTGTAGAAAGCGGACAGAAATTATGGCAAATTCTGCCCCTGGGGCACACCGGCTATGGAGACTCTCCATATCAGTGCTTTTCAGCATTTGCCGGAAACCCATTACTTATTGACCTTGAAAGGCTTGTGCAAAACGGCCTTTTGTCGGAGAGTGACCTGCCTGACAGCCGGGATTTTTCTGATGACGAGGTTGATTACGGCCATGTTACTACTTATAAGCCCAAAGTGCTGAAATCCGCATACGAAAAATTTAAAAGCAATAACAGTAAAAACCAGAAGGCCAGGTTTAATAATTTTTGCAATAAGAACAGCAAATGGCTTGATGATTACGCCTTTTTTATGTCTCTTAAAGATTATTATGAAGGAAAACCCTGGAACTTGTGGACAAATGATATCAAACTGCGCAAAGAGGATGCAGTAAACAGGTTTAAGCAGGAGCTGAGCAGCGATATTGAGTACTATAAGTTTATTCAGTTTCTTTTTTAC
>PWND01000301.1 GCA_003557965.1 Bacteroidales bacterium
ATACTCGTCTTATTTCATCATCTCTACCGATTACAGGATCTAACTTTCCACTTCTTGCTCGCTCATTTATGTTAATTGCATATTTGTTTAAGGCATCATAAGTGTCTTCTGCAGTTTGTGAATCAACCCTAGAGCCTTTGCGAAGTTCACTAATAACCTCAATCAAAGCTTTTTTTCTAAAGCCGGCATCTTTCATTAATTCACCAACCATATCTTTACTCTGAGCAAGCGAAATAAAAATATGTTCTGCAGAAATGTATTTGTCCTTAAGCTCGGATTTGTAATTTGCGGCATTTTGCAGAATGATGTTTGATTGCTCAGAAAAATATGCCTTGCCACCCTCTATTTTAGGATATGACCTTAAAATGCTTTCTAGTGCAGATTCAAAGCTGCTCTTATTCACTTCAAGCTTCTCGGAGGCATAAGAATAAATGCTTTGAGCTTCTTCTATTAAAGCTTTTAAAATATGCCCGGGCTCAACAGCCTGATTACTGCCGGTTTTCGCAAGCAACATTGACTTTTCAATTATTTTTTGCGCCGTTAATGTAAAATCATTAATATTCATAATTCGTAGTTTTTTAGTTTTTACGTTTTTTCTATGCTAATATTACAATAAAAAAGCCAAACAAAACCACAGCAACAAACAAGACATAATGTCATTGCACAAGCGGATTTTAATGACTATTTGTCTTGTTTTATGTGCTTATGGTGCTTGAAATTCTAAATAACAAACTTTACAATTATTAAGAGATTTGTTTTTTCACACAATAAAACCTAATAATAATCAACCACTGTAATAGTTTCGCAGCCTCTAATACACTAAAAAAAACAATAGCTTTACACCTTATACCAATGTGAAATAATTCATTGTATAAGCGAGCAAAGCGATGATTTGCTCAAGTTCGACACCTCTCACCGCATCGTGCTGAGGAATTCGTCGTTAGACTTTTTAATTATTCATTTAGGAGTTAGATTGTATTTAAGATTATTTTTGTCAAAGTTTTTTTATATTTGAAAAGTTTTAAAAAAAATTATTATAATATGCAAGAATCTGATAACAGTTCAAGAATTCCTCCATTATGGTTGGCACTAATCCCCATTATTATTACTGCTACAGGATTAGGCTTGTCTGTTTTTGTATTTGATGCGGAGCCTCATTTTGCGTTGATAATCGGTTCGGGAGCAGCCGGTTTTTGTGCTTACTTATTTGGATATAGCTGGTCAACAATAAGAGACGGATTTAAAAAATCTATCAGCAGAACAGTCCCATCGCTGATTATATTATTAATCATCGGAATTCTTATGGCAGTGTGGCTGGCAAGTGGAATTGTTCCGGCTATTATGTATTTAGGATTCAATTTTTTTGTTGCAAAGTGGTTTTTACCGATTATTTTGCTTTTATGTAGCGCTATGGCTCTGATAACAGGCAGCTCATGGTCAACAATTGGAACTTTGGGTGTTGGTGCAATAGGAATAAGTGAGGGGCTTGGAATCCCGATGGAATACACAGCAGGAGCAATTGTTTCCGGGGCTTTTTTTGGAGATAAATTGTCACCAATGTCTGATTCTACAAACCTAACCCCTTCTGTTTTAGGTGTAAATCTTTATGAGCATATTAAGCACATGCTCTACACTACAGTACCTGCACTAATAATCAGTCTGGTTTTTTTTACAATTCTCGGGTTTTCTATAAGCGACACAACAGATACAGTTGATATTGCCAATTACACAGAGTATATTCGAGATAATTTTAATCTTTCTTTATTATTAATTATTCCTCCTGTTGTAGTTATTTTATTAATTGTAAAAAAAACACCTGCTATTCCGAGCTTAATAAGCGGAGTAATACTTGGACTAATTGCTTTTTTAGTTGTGCAAAAGGGAAGTTTAAAGGATTTGCTGGATATTATTCACAATGGTTTTTCAATTGATACCGGAGAAAGTGAAATAGACAAACTATTCTCAAGAGGAGGTATGGAAAGCATGTATAATGTTATTAGCCTGGCTTTAGTTTCCTTGGCATTTGGAGGGATAATGAGTAAAACAAATATGCTTAACAGTATTGTTAGTTCAATTTCTAAATTTGTAATGTCTCGAGGAAAACTTACGCTAAGTGTTGTTTCTACGTCTTTAATCGTAAATGCTATTGGTGCTAACCAATATCTGTCAGTAATTTTGCCGGGTCAGATGTACGAAAGTTGCTATCGTAAACAGAAACTAAAGCTAAAAAACCTTACAAGGTCTCTGGAAGCAGGAGGAACTCTTACAGCACCTCTAATTCCATGGAATAGTAGCGCTGTTTTTGTCTATTCAACAATCGGGATTTCTGCAGCCGACTATTTCCCATTTGCGATTTTATGCTGGATAACTATGATTATTGCAATAGTTTTCGGATTCGCCAATATTTCAATGGCAAAGTGTAAAGAATGTGAAATTGAACCTGAAGATCAACAATAATTGTTATGAATACGCATTTATTTATTTTGATTGGGATCTTATATTATTTTCGTAACTTTGGATTAATTTTTGAATGTATTGACAAAAACTTGTACTTATGAGAATTTTATTAATTACACTGATAGCATTTATACTTACGGCAAAGAATAGTGATGCTGAGGGGTTGCCCACAAATAATTTTGACGGATTCCTTAAACCCGGGGATTTAAAAATTAAACTGATGTTTCGACTTCACGAGCAGGAAGACGGAGAACTAGTCACAAAAATGTATATCCCGACACAAGAAGGTTTTGGAGAAAAATCAACTAAAACTCTCATTGACGGAGATACTTTAAGGCTTTATTATGACCACCTGCAAATGCACTATTATGCTTATATTGACCGTGAAAACAAATCACTTACAGGGACATATTATCAGGGGAGAAATGTTTTTGATATGAATCTTAATTTTATAAGTGACGATGATGCAATTACCTTTGAACGACCACAACAACCTGTTGAGCCGTTCCCATATATTAAAGAGGAAGTTACTGTAAGAAATGAAAGAGATAATGTAAATATCAGCGGAACATTGTTTTTGCCGGACACTGTTAACAAACATAATCTGGTGATTTTTTCTACAGGAGGCGGGGCGCCTTTAAGAAATCAAAGATTTGGTGGGCATCATACTTTTTTTGTTATTGCTGATTTATTGGTAAGAAACAATATTGCTGTATTTATTTATGATGAACGAGGCGTGGGAAAATCAACAGGTAGATTTAGAGACAATACGACACGTACTTTTATGATTGATGCATATAATTCTTTAAGACATCTGAAAAATCATAAAAATATTAATCCCGAAAAAATAGGATTTTTAGGTCATAGCGAAGGGGCTTTAGTTGCATTTAAGGTGGCATCAACCTACCCAAATGATGTTGGGTTTATTGTTTCTATGAGTGGTCCGGGCGTCCCTATTATAGACCTTATGAAACAACAAGTCCGCGACATGTACCGATTTTCAGACCATGATGAAGAAACCATCGAAATGTTGATTGATTACAGATCGCAGAAATTTGACTTGGCCGTTAAATATCAAAGATCCGCCACTATAAGAGACTCTATTGTTGCTTTTATGGAAGAATTTGCAGAGTCCCTTGAAGAAAAAGGAATGGAACCGGACAGATATGGAATTAATTTACCCGGGGCTCATCAGTTTATTTCACAAGTTATTTCCAATTGGCTTAAATACTTTTTAAGACTTAACCCGTCAGACTATATCGAAAGAACTAAGTGCCCTGTACTTATTATTAACGGAGACCTTGATATGCAAATAAATGCAGAGCTAAATGTTGCCGCAATTGAAGAGGCTCTAAAAAAAGGTGGTAACAACAAGTTTGAATCACATATTTTTGAGGGACTTAACCATATTTATCAACCTGCGGTTAAAGGAACCTCAGATGAGTATATGCTTATTAATGAGACTATATCAGAAGATGTTTTACAGCTAATCTTATCATACATCCAAAAGCAATTCGATAATGAATAACAGCTTTATCTCAAATTTCGTTAA
>PWND01000195.1 GCA_003557965.1 Bacteroidales bacterium
ATAGCCAAACTGCTTATTTCTAATGGTGCAGATGTAAATACAAAAGATAAAAATGGCCAATCCCCCTTGTTTAATGCATTTTCCAAAGAAGTTGCCGAGTTATTTCTTACCAGGGGGTTAGACCTAAATGCAAAAGATTTAGATGACCAAACCCCGCTGCATGCAGCTGCCTCGCGAGACGCCGAACAAGTTGCTGAACTGCTAATTTCAGAAGGTGCAGATGTAAATGCAAAAAAGAGATATGGTAGAACTCCTTTGTTTGAGACACGCTCCTTAGAAATAGCCAAACTGCTTATTTCTAATGGTGCAGATGTAAATGTAAAAGATAATAATGGTTTAACTGCGCTATGTCTGGCTATAAATAATAAAAGTGAAGAGGTTGCTGAGATATTAGTCACTTATTCATCAAATTTAAACTTAAAAGAAGACAATGGGAAAACCCTGATATTTAAGGCAGCTTATAATAACTTTAAAAAAGTAGTCCAGCTATTAATCACCAAAGGGGCTGATGTGAATGCGAAATTCCCTAATGGTAAAACACCATTGTTTTATGCTGCAAATAGTAATTCATATGAAGCTGCCGAACTTCTAATCACCAAGGGTGCAAATGTAAATGAAAGCGATGAAAATGGTTTAACCCCACTGTTTTATGCTGTTTATACTGCTGATGAAAACTCAAATAATGTTGCCGGTCTTCTAATTGCCAATGGAGCAAATGTCAATGCAAAAGATAAATACGGATCAACACCGCTGTTTTATGCTGTATCATCCTGGGTAATAAACATAGAGTATTTGATGTATAACAATGACAACAATGATCATAGCAGAACTTTTACGAGAAAAGAAGGTAATTCTGTTAATACTATTGAATTATTAATTGATCACGGTGCAGATGTAAATGAAAAAGACAATGATTGGGAAACTCCACTATTTTATGCGGCTTCAGAAGATAATTCTATAGAAATAACCGAGTTGCTTATTGACAAAGGCGCAGATGTAAATGTAAGAAATAAACTTAATGAGACCCTTCTGTTTCATGTTGCTGCGAATAACCATATAGCACTTGCAGAACTGTTAATTGCTAAGGGCCTAGATGTAAACGCAAGAAATAATAAACAAGAAACACCACTGTTTTATACTGCATTATATTCTCATCTAAGCAGGCAGCATCCAAGGTTGAAAAAAAATAATCATCATAATGAAAAAAACTTCACAAAATCAAAAGAATTGGCAGAGCTACTAATTGCCAATAATGCGGATATTAACGTAAAAAATATAGATGGACAAACCCCGCTTCACTGGGCTTTATGTAAAAACTATGAATTAACGAGATTGTTAATAGAGAAAGGCACGGATATAAATGCAAAAAATATAGATGGAAGAACACCACTGCACTGGGCTTCAGATAGTAATTATAAAGACTTAGCAGCATTGATAATATCGAAAGGCGCGAATGTAAATGCTAAAGATACAGAAGGCCGAACCCCACTTTTCGCAGCTGCTTCTAAATCATCTCATAAAGTTGTTGAGTTGCTTGTTAATAACAATGCGGATGTAAACGCAAAAGACAAATCTGGATCGACACCGCTTTTTGAGGCACGCTCCGAAGAAGTAGCCAGGCTGCTTATTTCTAATGGTGCAAATGTAAATGCTAAAGATACAGAAGGTCGAACCCCGCTATTTTTGGTTGCTTCTGATTCATCTCATAAAGTTGTTGAGTTGCTTGTTAATAATAATGCGGACGTAAACGCAAGAGACAAATCTGGATCGACACCGCTGTTTGAGGCACGCTCCAAAGAAGTAGCCAGACTGATTATTTCTAAAGGTGCAGATGTAAACGCAAAAAACAAATATGGATCAACCCCCCTGTTTAATGCTGAATCCGAAGAACAATCCTTGCTTTTAATTGACAAGGGGGCTGATGTAAATGCAAAAAATAAAGATGGTAAAACCCCATTGCACACTGCTGTTTGGAATCAAGCCCAACAAGTAGCCAAACTGCTTATTTTAAAAGGGGCTGATGTAAATGCAAAAGACAAACTTGGCAGAACCCCTCTTTTCTTGGCAGCCTATGATGATTCAAGTATTATTGCCAGATTACTTGTCGAAAATGGGGCAGATGTAAAGGCAAAAGATGTAAAAGGCCAAACCCCACTATTGATAGCTGCATCCAGTTCATCTACTACAGTTGCTGAGTTGCTTATCAACAATAATGCGGATGTAAATGTAAAAGATAAAGCAGGTCATACACCACTCTATTACGCAACAAAAAAGAAAATCAGAAAAAACACCAGACCAGCTTTCTGGTTTGGTTTAGATATAAACACAAAAGAAAATGAATATGCTTTCCCATTGTTTTATCTTACTGATAATAGTTGGTTTAGCCTTGCCAAAATATTAATTACAAATGGTGCAGAATTAAATATTGATATAACCACTATTACCAACCTGCTAAACACTGCCATAACATCAAAGGACCTATCTTTTACCAAACTGTTGATAAAAACCAACCCCAACCTCAACCAACCCAACGATAAATCCCGCACCCCCCTCTTCTACGCCATAGAATTCTATCACCCGCAAATATTCGAGCTGCTCATCCTTCACGGCGCCAGTCCTGAACTTTTGCCACCGGCACAACAAAAAAAGTGTGCCATGTTGCTCAACCAGTTGAAAGCACATAAAATATCAGCAATCCTTCAAAATATGATCAAGCACCGAGATTCATGAATCCACTAATAGAAGCCATAAAAAGCAAAAACTACAACCAGCTCAGGCTGCTTATTGAAATGGGGCATGGAGTTGTAGATTACGAACTCATCCATTTAGTTATAAAGGGATTAGACTCATCAAAGAAAACACTAGAAATTGTAAA
Organism: Bacteroidales bacterium; assembly: GCA_003557965.1. GTDB lineage: Bacteria > Bacteroidota > Bacteroidia > Bacteroidales > UBA7960 > PWND01. Next base: position 2,876 of record PWND01000195.1, read on the forward strand.
ATTGCTTATTGATAATGGCTATAATATCAACACATTTGATAGTTTTTGGAGATTACCCTTATATTATGCCATTGAAAAAGGTTATATTGATCTAATCAAAATGCTCTTAGAGAATGGAGCCGACCCCAGTATGGAAACATTTTTTCCAATAGGACCGGGAGATTTTAATACCACTTTAATACATATTGTTGAGCAAAACTACAAAAGCGTTAATTATGAGGAGATCATGAAATTCTTGATCGAATTCGGTGCTGATGTAAACAAAAAAAACTATGATGGAGATGCACCTCTATTCAAAGCAGTATGTTTGAATTCAATTAACATTGTCAATCTGCTTATTTGTAAAGGCGCGGATGTCGATGCAAAAAGTTGTTATGGCAATACTCCGCTGTTTTTGGCTGCACATTACAACTACAAGGAAATTGCTGAATTATTGATTGGCAGGGGAGCTGATGTAAATACAAAGGACGATGATGGCGAAGCTCCACTGCATTGGGCTGCAAGAAATAACTCCAAAGAAGTTGCTGAATTACTGATTGTTAAAGGCGTAGATGTAAATGCAAAGGACAATGATGGCGAAACTCCACTATATAGAGCTGCACGAGAGAAATCCAAAGATGTTGCCAAAATCCTCATTAAAAGAGGCGCAGATGTAAACATAAAAAACTATAAGGACCAGACCATATTGCATTTGGCTATAAATGAAAATCTTATGCATTTAGCAGCATTATTAATTAAAAAAGGAGCTGATATTAATGCCAGAGATAATAATAACAGAACTCCTATTTTTTTAAGCTTTAAATATGAATATTCTGACCTTTTCGAGCTTCTTTTTAAACAAGGCGCAAAGGTTGATTTTAAAAACTCATACACTGATCACCCTGATCTGATAAACGAATATGGTGAAACGCTGGCAGAAAGGCATATAAACCCAAATTACAAACATTTGCATAAAGGCATTACCGAAGAACAAATTGTGCTTGTCAAGCAAGCCATTAAAGGCGGTCTTAACAATAAATGAAATAAACTATAAATCCCGCACCCCCCTCTTCTACGCCATAGAATTCTACCACCCGCAAATATTCGAGCTGCTCATCCTACACGGCGCCAGTCC
>PWND01000109.1 GCA_003557965.1 Bacteroidales bacterium
AATTAACCAGCAAACTATTTTCCCAATTAACCAATCAACAAGTTTCCCAATTAACCAATCAACAAGTTTCCCAATTAACCAATTAACTAATTTGCTCATTAACACATTTGCACATTAATTTCTGCGTTTTGCCTTGCCCACCCGCAACGTCTGATCCGGTATTAATTGTTTGAGATACCCTTTAAGATAGTGCAGAACACCTTAATGTAAAATTATTTCCGACATCTGCCCTATCGCATGCTTTGCTTCTCTTAAATTAGTTATTATTACCCAGGCATGGAATAGTTTTGGGTATTCGAAATAATTAACAGGGATGTTCTGGCCATCCATTTTTTGCTTTAGCTTAAGAATATCCGGATGGCAAAGATCATGTGTAGCTGTAAAAACAGTGATTTCAGGCAATCCGCTTAAATCACCGTAAAGCGGACTGAGTTTATAATGCGTAAGCTCAGTATCTCCGGCATAATATCCTGCTGCCATTTCAAGGCCTTTTATACCCAAAATCTTATCTTTTTTATCTTTTGTTAGAATGTCGGGATTACTCATTGAAATATCAAGCCATGGAGACAGCAATATAAGCTTTGATGGCAGGCTGATGTTATTATTTCTCAAATACATTGAAAATCCTAAAGCCAATCCTCCACCGGCAGAATCGCCGATGAAAATAATGTTTTGTGGTGATGTTTGTTCTGAAATTTCATTGTACAGATTTATTAAAAATTCATATACCTCTTTGTATGTAAACTCAGGAGCGAGAGGATAATCCGGTACTACAAAGCTTGCATTGGTTTTAACTATCAATTCATCAATCAAGTCCCAATGATATTTAGTGAGGTTATAAACATAAGCACCACCATGAAGGTAAATAATAACTTTATCAGAGTTTGTTTCCAAAGGGTTTATTGTCCACACGTGTCTGTTATCTGTAATACTCTCTATAATATCATACTTCTTTTTCATAGCCCTTGAAGGAGCAGTAGCTGTTTGATTAAAGCTTTTGTTAGCAATATCTTTGTCAAATCGCTTTTTCTGATTGGAAATTGCCATTGTTTTTGGAATCAACCTGGCGGTAAAGCTAAGCCGTTCTTTATGGATATATGTAATACCAATCTCCATTTTATCACGTAGCGCACCGTATGAATCTGCCGGAAGCAAAAAAATCATAAGTAAAGGCAGGATGAAATATTTTTTAAGCATTTTTTAGTATTTAATTAAAATGAGGTAATCTAAAAACACACTCTAATTTCAATAAAGAATTGCTATTCCTAAATCTACTCACTACTTCCTTTCTAACTGCTAAAAGTATGAAGTATTTCTGAATAATTTGCATTGGTGTGTTTATTTTTATTACATCCGGCCTATTTCTTCAAGTTCCACAAAAGGTTTTATATGTTTTGTCAAAATCGGGGTCAGTAAAAAGAAGGTTTTTAAATTTAACTCTATACTCATAGGGTTTCTGCAGGGTTTCTAATAAAGTATTTAATGTTGACAGTTTACCTTTATCAGCATTTTCAATAGCTTCTTCAACATGCTGATTTCTGGGAATAAGAACGGGGTTATTCTTTTTCATAATGGATTTGGCATGTTCAATTCCCCTCCCGGTTTTTGATAATCTTTTTTCCCATTTCTCTTTCCAGGGCAAAATGGCATTCTTAAAGCCTGTGTTGTTTTGAGGAAAACCTTCTATCCGCAGGCTTGTAAAGGTATTCGTATAATCCGCCTTATAAGTTTGCATGATATTTAATAATTCATCAACCAGCTCCGAGTCTTCTTCATGAGGTTCGTCAATCCCGATTTTAGAAAGCATCAAACTGTAGTATTTTGCATTAAAGATACTATCGAACTGATTGATTATCTCAACCGCTAAAGACACTGCCTTGTCTTCATCGGGATGAATCAGGGGCAATAAAGCTTCAGCCAGCTTAGCCAGGTTCCATTTCAGTATTTGGGGTTGATTACCAAAAGAATATCTGCCAAAATGATCTATAGAGCTATATACAGTTTCGGGATTATAGCTACTCATAAAAGCACATGGGCCATAGTCGAATGTTTCACCACAAATGGATGTGTTGTCGGTATTCATTACGCCATGAATAAACCCAACTCTCATCCAGTTAACAACCAGGTCGATTTGTATATTCATCACCCTTTCAAGCAGGCTTAAGGCAGGATTTTCATTATTCAATGTTTCCGGAAAATGCCTGTTTATTGTGTAATTTGTGAGGGTTTGTAAGTCCTCAGTTTTACCAAAATACCTTGCATATTCAAATGTTCCAACCCTGATGTGACTTGTCATTACCCTTGTAAGCACAGCCCCTGTATTGATAGTTTCCCTATAAACCGGCTCATTTGTTTTTACTACAGCTAAGCTTCTTGAAGTTGGAACTCCAAGATAAAACATAGCCTCGCTAATAAGATATTCTCTGAGCATGGATTTTAGAGTAGCTTTCCCATCTCCGCCTCTTGAATATGGTGTTTTCCCGCTACCTTTAAGCTGAATATCAAATCGCTCCCCTTCATTAGTAATGTGTTCTCCCAAAAGTATTGCCCTCCCGTCTCCAAGCATTGTAAAATGTCCGAATTGATGTCCGGCGTATGCTTGTGAAAGTGGTTCTGAATTATCAGGTAACTTGCTCCCCGACAAGATCCGGGCTAAGTCTGCGTCAGTAACTTTATTGACTCCCAATTCTTGAATAAGTGCAGTATTTAAAAGAAAGAGCTCAGGATTTTCAGTCACCGCAGGATTAAGCTTGCTGTAAAAGCTTACAGGCAATTGCGGGTATGTATTGTCGAAATTAAAGACCTTATTAAGGGGTTTATTATTCATAGGAAACAAGTATTTTACAAAAAAACAGATACACCTGTATTAAAACGATTATTTGCTCACACAGTGCATTATGCAAGCAACTTCCAAAGAAATCTATTTTGTCATATAATGTTATAAGAAAACAAGCTTAAGCTACAGTTTGTTTAATAATTGTAAATGCATCCGGATATATTTTTCACACATTAGCAAATGTTTTGATAAAGATTGGAATTACTGCCTTATTGTCTGCCATTTTGTTTACTTATACAAAAAAAGACAAAACATAACAGGAACTTATAAAAACTAAATAAGCTTTTTGTTAATTTTGCGTTGCATTATTAAGCTTGGGAATTTTCTGCAATTTTGTGTAGAACTACTCTCAATTAGCTTATTTGAGCATTAATTTATAAGGCTAATTCTTTTAGATTGAAAATTAAAATCAGGAAACAATCACGACAAACTCTTTGACTAAAAGGAGGATGTTTGTTATTGGATGTTCCATGTGGCCAACAAAAAACAAATTATTAAAACATGAAACAGCTTATGAATAAAATCAACTTCTTTCCATTTATCATTTTGAATATAATTTTCGTTCATTCTTTTTCTCAGGATGTTTCCATAAGTCATATTGCTGATGATTTTGATGGCACAGGGCAATATGTAGATGGGCAAAAGCATGGTGATTGGCACTATCTTGACAACGACAGTGTAGTTAGAAGGGCCGGAGTGTATAATATGGGTGATAAAGAAGGCATTTGGGAGTTTTTTAATGTTGCGGGAATAAAAACACACACTATTGATTATGATACTTCAGAATATAAATCATACTATGAAAATGGCAAGTTAAAAGGAAAAGGGTTTTTAGAGGATGGTAAAAAGCAGGGAAGTTGGGTTTATCTCCATAGAAACGGAGAAATAAAATCGGAAGGTTTTTATAAAAAAAACAGAAAACAAGGCCTTTGGGAGTATTATAATGAAGATGGCAGTATTTCTTATGATTACAACTATGACACAAAAGTTCGCACAGAATATTATCCTGATGGGGCTAAACGTGAAAAAGGAGTTATGAAGGAAGATAAAAAGCAGGGCAATTGGAAATACTGGTATATGAGTGGCCAAAAGTGGTCGGAAGGGAAATATAAAGATAATGAAAGAATTGGGATGTGGGAGTTTTGGTATGAAGACGGAACAAAATGGGCTGAGGTGCAAAATGAAGAGGGCACTTCTAAAAGTTGGTATCCATGCGGGCAAATGGAAAAAACAGGGGAGGTAAAAAATTCATTGATGCATGGTTTATGGACTTTTTATTATGAAAATGGGAATAAAAAGGAAATGACCAATTACAAAAAAGGAATCAGGCATGGAAAGAGCGAGCTGTTTTTTGAAAATGGCAATAATGAATTTGTTGGACATTATATTAACGGCAAACTCAATGGTTATGCCTACTGGTGGTACGAAGACGAAACAATGGAAATGGAAGGCAAGCTAATAGATGATTTGCAAGACAGCACATGGGTATTTTATCAGCCAAATGGTAAAAAAGCAAGCAAAGGCGATTTTAAAAAGGGCGTTCAGCATGGGGTTTGGACGTATTACTACATTACCGGTGAAAAATTAAGAAGAGGAGAGTATGTTGATGGTAAACGACAGGGGTTGTGGAAAACATGGTATGAGTCGGGGAGGATTAGCCATAAAGGCGAATTCACTGATGGCAAAGAAAATGGCGAATGGGTGCGATGGTATGAAAACGGACAAATGAAAGACAGGGGAGTTTTTAATATGGGAATAATGGATAAAAAGTGGGAGGGGTGGCATGAAGATGGAAGAAGCAGATATATTGTAAATTATATTGTAAAAAAAGAGGATGGAGAAAGAGAAAGCTTACGACATGGCTTATCCCATCACTGGTACGACAATGGAAGAGACAGACAGGTTGGAGAGTATAAAAACGGCTTTGAAGAAGGAAGGTGGAAGTATTGGTATGAAAACGGAAGCAAAATGAAAGAAGGCGCTTTCAGAAATGGTCAAAAGCATGGTACGTGGGTGTTTTATGACGTAAGAGGAGCAAAAATAAGACAGCAGAATTTTAATAATAATATACCGGAAGGACAATTTGTTGAATTCTATATGAATGGCAACAAAAAACAAGAAGGAAGTTATAGAAAAGGCCAAAAACACGGAAGATGGACTTTATGGAGCCAGGATGGTGAAAAAATCAGGGAAATGCGGTTTGATAACGGACAAATAACAAGGGAGAGAACTTTTAGGTAATAACTGCAAAAAAAGGCTTATGAAATCAGCTATTTGCTGAAGTTATTTTTGCAATACTCATCAAGGAAGCTTTTCAATTGATTAATATACTCATCAGAAAAAGATAAAAAGCGTACTTCAACCTGTGCGGTACTGTCGTTTATTTGTTTTATTTGTATTTCAGGAGGACGGTTATATATTACCCAGGGGGTTGAGCTAACGGCACTTAATATTCTTTCTTTAATCTCTCTGTGTGGAAAATTTCCCGGAATATTTAATTTTATCATAGCGTACTTATAGCTTTTCTCCGTAAAAGGCTTTGTTAAGGCCTGGTTTATCAATTTTGAATATGGAATTTTTATATATTCGCCGTTTGTTGTTTCAAGTTCAATTGATAAATATCCCGTTCTTTTTATAATGCCCTCAGCTAAAGGTGTTTTTATATATTGCCCCGGCTTAAAGCCGTTTTCAGTTTTTAATACAACCCCCGACACAAGATCTCGGATAACATACCACCCCAATGTGGTAAACAAAACCACAGCCATTGCAGCAATTATAAAAGGCATGAAAGTATATGAAATAAACAGGTTGTATATAGCCCAAAAAACGAATACAATCCAAACTGTAAATTCAAAAGCCGGTATTATTTGAGTGAGTGCATGGAAGAAGCTGTGCCTTTTGCCCGAAATCCTTGCTATAAAAAAAAGTATGCGTAATACTATAAATAGTATTGCCCCGGTTGCTATTATAAATATCACACTCATAGTAACTTCATGTTTTCAAATTTCTCAATTAAGTGATGCTCAATAGCTGGATTTAGAGAATAAATTCCTGTGAATTTTTCAAAAATAATTCCCCATCGGATTAAACTGTTCCAGCTATCAATAATGGTTTCTTCTGAAACTCTCATTAATGCTGCAATTTTTTCAAGTGAAAAACGTCTTTGTAACAGCAACTGCAAAATTAAAAACTTCTGCTCTCGTGATAAATTATCAAAAACATCCAAATCAGGCTTATATGGAAGCTTCATATATAGTGTTTTGCCGGATACTTTTTCAATACATGAAAGCCATACCTGGATTGCAGCGCCCGGATTTCCATAGGAGACATTAAATATTTTGTTAAACAGCCTGGCATAATCCCATTCGGAAAACTCATCTTCTTCTTTTTTATTTATTACAAACTTTAGCCCGCTTGCTTTATGCCTAAGCATTATAAGTTCTTTTAGCTCTTTTGAGTCAAAAGGACTGCATTAAATATTTACTAATGTATATGAGGATAAAGAAGCCTGGTTCTCAATGACTTTATAAACATGAGAATTTATGTTAATTATAAAAAGAAGGTTGTTGCCGGCTAAATTTATCAGCTTCTTTATATAATTAATAACCTTGTCGCCACCCGGCTTTCTTTCCCACCAAAGCCCCAGGTCATTAATAATAGCAACTTTTTTAGAACTAGTATTATCACGTATTGTAGTATTCTCAAAGTAGTCTTTTGCAACATTAAAAGCTTTCGCTAATTCTGATTTAAACAGGTTAAGATCGCAGGAAGCTTGCTTGGGAGCTCTTATGTATGCAATATTGTTACTAGAAAAATGCTTGCGTGCAATAAGTTTTGATAAGCTTGATTTTCCGGATGAACGCTTTCCAGTTATAATTATAATACCCGTGCTTCCATTGTAAAACCTTCTAATGCCTTTTTCTCCCAAACTAATTTCATTTTCCATGCCTGCCCAAAAATCTTCACCAATGCCACTAAATCCCGAAAACAAATTGTTGTAATAAAATGGCAAAGATTTAATAACGTTAGCTTTAGGAGATATTTTTTCAATAAGCGAATGTATCTTATCATAAGAATCAACAGGCAACGCATCATGGCTGTCTTGTTTTTCAGTCCATAAAATGCCCTCACTGCGTGTATATAAAAGCTTTACAAACTGTTTTTCAACCTGGCCTATTGATAAATGAACCACATTTTTGATACGTTTTGACAACTTTTTATTTTCCGTTTCAATAATCTTTTTCTTTAAAGAGCGAGAGGTTTGAATAATTACTGCCGAAGACAAAGGCTCAAATGATTTTCTAAGTCCATGTCGAAAATCACTTTCTATTGCTTGCACTGTATTCATTATTTTTTGCTCTTCAGCTTTTAAGGCGCTTATAAAATCTTCAAGAATTTCAACTTGCTTAGCCTCTGCGGCTTCTTCTTCACTATCAATGCTTTCTTTATTGGCTTGCAGGTTAAAATTTGCAAGCTTAATTACCTCTTTCAGGGTAATTATTGAAGAAGAAAGGCTTGCATCTGCATTGCGGCTTTGATTTTTAATGAAATCTATCAGCTCATGACTAATATAAAACTCTGCAGTTTTTCTGATTCCCAAAAAATAAGACTCGGCATCTTTCAACTGCTCGAAGCTTTTTGCTTCTGCAATGTTAAGCGAGCTTATTTCCATCGTTTCAGGTAACTCTGCAATTACATCAAAAATTTCATTAAACAACTTATAATAATGAGACTCTATTGAAGGTGCTTTTAGTTTACTATGCTCAATATTTGGTATTTCCTTATTCTTCTTTTTCTTTAATGATAAGTATTTTTCAGCATTAACTACCAGGCTTCTTAGCGGTGCAACTATGTCGTTTTGTACAGCAATTTCCAGTTCATTGTTGTATTTTAAAAACTTGGAATTTATCCTTGAATTTAGCGATAAAAACAGGAAGTCAACAAAACCCTTATTAATAAAAGACTTTAAGCTTTTATGCCATAAGTCCGGGAAATTTTTTATGCTTTCAATCAGTGCTGCCTCATTCTTAAGGAGTTTTTTGTATGATTTATAAAAAATAGATGGCTTAGGGTTTTCTATGATGCTTACTAACTTGTTTAAGTCTGTTGCCAGGGAATCATAAGTGTCTTGTGTGGCTTGTAAGTAATAGCTGTTTACAGTAGTTTCAAAGTCTTTAATGTTTACAAATATTTTTTGCCTTTCCATCCTCAATATTGTCATGGCGTCAGACTTATTTTCCACCCTGGCTTTTTCAATTAACTCATGAATATTATTAAAAATCTTTCTGATTCCTGAAACTATAAAGAAAGATTGCTGAACCAACGACTTTTGATAGTTTTGTAAAAAACGAAGCCTTTTAAAGTATATCAAATATTTTGCAAGCAAGTTTAGCCTTACTTTTTTTCTGCGCTTTTTACCCTCCTTGATGTTTATATGATGTGGCAGCTTGTTTATAATACTGCTTATGTTTTCGATATATTTATTTATTCCTTCGTGAATAAGTTCTTTTTCTTTGTCAATTGTTTTTTCGGAAAATGTTGATAACAGGTTTTTTGCATGAAAAGCAAAATCATTAAGGCATTTCAATAATGCTTTATGCCTTTCAATGTCGTTTTCAATATTAAGGTCGGCTTCTAAAGTAGAAGTTGTTTTTTCAGCAATGCTGTTTAATTCTTTTGCAAGATTCACATATAAAAGCCTTGAAGAATGATAGCTTGTGTTTACAAAAGCGTCAGATGCAGCATCAACATCTTTTGTGATATTAAATATTTGATTGGCAACTAATTCTTTCTCAGAAACCTTTACTCTGGAGGCGAGAGGTTCCGGTGCTTCATTCAGCTCCTTAACTTCTTTTGGCAAGCTTGTAGTTTTTTCAAATTCTTTTGATATTGAAATATCTTCAAAATAATCAGAAGCTTTTAAAATAATACAGCTTTTAAGAGATTCACATATTGAACTTATTTCTGAATAAATATTGAGCATTTCTTTACCGGAAAACCCTGGTATTTCAAGTATGGTTAAATCGCTGTTGTATGATTCCGATTTAATTATTTCATGCTTTGATAACTTTTCTACGTTATTTTTAATAATTTTTACTTCAGCTTTGATTCTTTGGTCATCAAGTACCTGGTTTAAAAGAGTATAGTAGGATTCTGTAAGCTCCGGATAGTTATTAATATGCAGTATTCTTACTTTTGCCCGGCGCCAGTTTGTAGAAGCCGTAATATATTTAAGAAGTGTAAGGCATAGTGCAAGGTTTTTCCCTTTACCTTCCCACCAGATATCAATTTTTGAATATTCACCAAATCCAGCATCGTGGTTGTAATTAAGATAAACCTGGTTAAAATCTAATTGCTTAAGGTTTTTAATAAGTGCAGAAAACTTGCTAACATTGCCCGGGTTTTTAGTCCATCCCATTAGCACAGTATTTGGCTCAAAACCGGAAAAACCGTAAATTCTGCTTATTGTTATTACGCCTTCATAAATGTCAGTGCAGGCGTGCTTCCTGGTAATTATACCTTGCGAGGTATCTGATTTGTTTTCAATAAGATTGTCTTTTTGGCTTAGCATTATACTACCGCTTGGGTCTTCAATAAGTTGAAAGTTGGTAAAAATGCCGAAATTTCCAACCAGTGTTGTACCCATTTCAATAAGATGTGGCCTTGTTTTTGCCCCGCCGCTAAAAAGAATAATGTTGGGGCTCCAGTTTTGTGGCTTTTTTTGGCTCAACATCAGGCGCCGCAAACCTGTTTTTACTAACGACTTCCAAATACTGCTCCATGTATCGCCTGATTGAAGCACCAGCTCTTTATTTTTTAAATACAGGAATATTCCGGTTAGGATTATTGAAGAGCCTATTAGTGCAATAATGTCTAACTGTATCATAACAATAATACATGCCAGCGCACCAATTATACTAACTATACGAGGAATTTTGAAGCTGGGGCGAAAGTCACTGTTAGCCCAACTTTCGGCAGTATAAGAGATATTTATAAAGCCATATATTATTATAAAAAAGATAGAAACAATCCGTGCAATAACATTAAGTTCACCGATAAGTATTCCGGCTTGCGCTATCAGAAATGTTAAAATAAGGGCATTTCTTGGCTCATTAGATGCTCCATATCCTTTTGCAAACAAAGAAGGCGTTATCCTGTCAGAAGATATTGCCTGGAGTATTCTGGGTGCACCCAAAACAGAACCCATAGCGGAGGATAGCGTAGCACCCATTATCCCTGCAACAACAAGTTCAGGCACCCACGAAACCTCAAATAAAACATTAGGGTTTGTTATTAGCGATTCTCTATCAATTGTAAAAGCAAAAAACACGGCCATAACAACATATACTATCAGCCCGATAACTATTGAGGCAATTATTCCTAATGGAATACTTCTTCGGGGGTCTTTTAAATCACCCGACATTGACACTCCTGCCTGGAAGCCTGTTACTGCCGGGAAAAATATTGCAAATAATGCTATCCATGGCAGTGATTCTTTTGCCGCGTGTAACTGTGGTTCGCCAGGGCTTAAATCATGGCTTCCCAAAAAAATAGACAATAGTGACAAGGCGATTACTGCCATTATCAAGTACTGCGTTTTTATTGATAGTGAAGTCGAAATATAAGTTATAATAACTATTGAAACTAATGAGATTGTTCCGACCAGGCGAATGTTTTCAATTGTATTATCTAAACCGAAAAAAGCTACTACAGTTTCAGCAAAACCAATCAGGTATAAACTTACGCTAAAAGAAAAACCTACAAATAAAGCCAGTCCAAGCGTTCCCCCAATTGGCAAGCCCAAACTCCGTGATATTATAAAATAACTACCGCCAGGGCCAACCTTTTTGTTTGTAGCTATTGAGGATACACTTAACCCTGTTGATATAGTTATTATATGTGCAACTAAAATAATACCTAAAACTGAGATTAAACCTGCATTCCCGACTATCCAAGGAAGTCGTAAATACATTATTACACCAAGAATAGACAAAATGGAAGGTGTAAATACTCCGCCGAATGTATTAAAACGTTTAGTTGTTGCCAAAACCGAATATTTTTATTATTGCTAACTTCAAAGATATAATTTTTTTCAGTTTTTTTAATTAGCTCTTTATCTATATTAATTTTTTATTTTTGCTTTGTTAAATAATTTTGATTAAATAATATTTAGCGTGGGCATAGAAGTCACATTAGCAGTTGTTTTTGTAGGAGTTTTAATCTTTGCAGCTTATTTATTTGCCGAGTTTTTTCGTGTAAAAAGTGTGCCTGATGTACTATTGCTGATTATTATCGGACTTATTATCGGGCCAATTACAGGAATTGTTAACCAAAGTATGCTTGGGCATGTTGGAAGTGTGTTTGCAAATATAACTCTTGTAATTATACTTTTTGAAGGTGGCTTAAACCTTAGATTTGATGTTTTAAGGCAAGCTTTAAGAGGTTCTGCAAGCATAACACTTATTAACTTTTTAGTCAGCATGTTGCTGGCCGGGACTTTTACACTGTTTATTTTCGATTATAACCCCATTTTGTCTTTTATGTTGGGTGCTTTTTTGGGTGGCACAGCCTCTGCTATTATAATACCTACTGTTGCACAATTAAAAATGCAAACCAACAGCAAAACAATACTTATACTTGAGTCAGCGGTAAGTGACGTGTTTTGTGTTGTTGTTGGATTAGCTTTATTTGAAGCCTATATGATGGGAGAACTCAGAATAGGAATATTAGTTGGAAATATTGCATCAGGCTTCCTGTTTTCTATTATAGTTGGGGTTATTGCAGGAATAATTTGGTCATTCTTATTGAACAAAATCAGAATGGTAAAAAATTCAATATTTACCACGCCTGCATTTGTATGCATTATATTTGGAGTGTCGGAGTTGTTAGGATTTAATGGAGCAATTTCTGCTTTGATGTTTGGAGTTGCATTGGCAAATATTGATATTATTCCGCTGTCATTACTACATAAAGTGACAAAAATAACACCCAACACCTTAAATGAAACAGAAAAAATATTCTTTTCTGAAGGTGTGTTTTTATTAAAAACATTTTTTTTCGTATATATTGGGATGTCAATTGTTTTAACTGATGTTTTTTCAATAATAGTTGGCGGATTGCTGGCATGTTTGTTTTATTTGGCAAGAATTTTTATTGTAAAACTTTCAGTGAGAACAAATATTCCCAAAGAAGACAGGATAGTTATGGCTTTGATGGTTCCTAAAGGCCTTGCTGCTGCTGTTTTGGCATCGCTGCCTCTGCAAGCCGGAGTGCAAGGAGGAGAGCTAATTCAAAACATTACGTATTCGGCGGTTTTAATAAGCATAGTTATTAACGCACTCCTTGTATTTGCAAATGCCAGGTACACCTTTGTAGGAAAGTTTTATGGTGCGTTTTTTAGAGATTAATTATTATAGATAAGCATAGCATGTAGAAATAAAATGATAATGCAGAAAACCAATGGTTATTTTAGCATGTTTATCATTTTATTTTTCCACTGAGCTTTATGGAATTATGGTTAACATCTGCTGCATCAATCTTTTTCCAGCTTGTTTTGTCATCAATGCAAAGTCCTTTAACTGTTACAATACTTATTTCACCTTCAGGGAAAGGTGTTAAACTTAGATTATAAATAACACAGCTCAAAACATCCTGATTCGCATTACAGGCTATCGTAAATCCCGGTGAAATCATTTCGGCTTTTATGTTTTCTGCTGAAGAGTTTTTTAACTTAAAATGAAGGGCAGTAATTTTGCCGTCGCTGTTTAAATATATGGTGTCATTTTTTAAAGTTAGCGAATATGGATACTCAGCGCTTTCATTTGTAATTGAATACCCGGAATAAGCAGGCCCCGAATCGTTATAATTCTCAAAAAAATCATAATTAAAAGAGTTATAACCTGTTTTTCCGGATTCTTTCCCGCTATTATCCATAATAATGTTAATTAACAGGTTCAGGTCAACCATATTAATGACATTATCATTGTTAATATCAGCATTTACAAAAAGAAAACCATCCGGAATATCATTGTTAACATGCCTTATCAGCCAAATTAAGTCTAATATATCAACTCTGCCATCACCATTTGCATCACCATCAATAAGTGCAGGGGCAAATACTGAATGTATGCTGTGATTATCAGTAACATTAAAAAACTGATAGCTTGATAAAGGCCCTTCGCTTTGCCCGTCAACGAGAACATTTCCAATGTAATACCCGTCATCAGGGAGTATGTGGAATGGTGGATTAGAACCATAGTTTACATCAACTTCTCCTTCTGGCATTATTGAGCCATTATTTGCAGATGAAGCACTAATAGTAAATGTTTTTTGTGAGAAGAATGCTTCAATACGATGGTCGTTTGATATATTTTCAAAAGTATATTGTTCTGCAACACCAATGCTTTCACCATCAATTTCAACATCATTAATTTCAAAACCTTCATCAGGAATAATATCAAACACAACAGTTTCCCCATACTCAACAATAAGGTTTTCACCGGGGTCAATAGAGCCCCCGTTGCCTGCAATAACTCTTATCTCGTAAGTGTTAATTTCAAAAGATGCATATATAGAATGATCATCCCATACCTGCTCAAAGGTATATGATTCCACTGCTCCGATACTTTGCCCGTTAACAAATACCTCGTTAACGTGGTATCCTTCATCGCTTTCAATAATAAATGACTGAGACTCGCCCTGTGGTACTTCTATGTTGCCTTCCGGCACCAAAGAACCATTATTCCCTGATTCTGCTTCAATATTATATATCATAAATTCAGTACCATCATAACAATAGTATGGTATAGCAGCCAATGCAGAAGCCAGTCCGCTAAATAACCAATTAACATTATACCAGTTATTAAACTCATCATAAAACACGTACATGCTTTCAGGTTTGTCCGGCCCTCTGTCTTGCATCATGGCAACAAGAAACATGTGATTATCAAAATCATGTGGGTCATCATAGCTTATCTGATACCCAACATAAAAGTTTCCTGATACAGCAATTGGGTCATCAAAAATAATAACGTTCCACTCAAGAGTGTTAAATTCAGAAATATTCATTGTTTTGGAACCCAGCAGGGTGCCGGGTTTGTTATCAACTTCATCCCACACTGATACAACAACATCGGAGTTTCCATCAGCAAAAACCACGAGAAGGTCTAAAGCATAAAGATATCCGGCATGTTCAGATGTGAATTTTTCGGCGTAAGCAGTAAATTCATACTGGTTGTGTCCGGGCAGGAATCCATCAACTGCGAGCCCGTAATATGTCAGCCCGTCGCCAGGCAGAATATTTGTTATATAGTCGCAACACCCAACGTTTATGTATCTTTCTAAATATAAAACATCGCTGCCATAAGAGTTTTGAGCATTAAGGCTAACATCAAACCTACCCTGTTTGTTATAATTTATTTGTTGCGGGTTTTGAAGGTTTGAAGATGATGGTGTTCCACTTCTGAAAGTCCAGCTCCAGCTATTTGGCATATACTTGCTGGCATCAAAAAAGTCAACAGTTTCATTTTTTGGAATAAATGGCTGAAAAAAATCGTTTGTAAATCCATTATAATTCCCTGCAAAAAACGAAGCAAGAGGTTCTCTACCTTCAACGTTGACAAAGCCGGATTTTGTAATTGTGTTTTTTCCGCCTTCATTTGCCGCTGTTAAAGTGACATCATAACTGCCTGCAGAATTATATTGTTGTGTAGTATGCTGATCTATAGAGTAATTTGTTATGGCTCCGGGTAAGTCCCATGCCCAAACATGAGGGCTGCCGTCAGAAAAGTCAACAATACTGGCAAATTCGCCTTCAAAAATATTAATTACAGCGTCATCTGTTTTTACAATAATATCATCTACCATAAAAACAAAAGCATCATCAGATACACAATTTATAGCAATATAAACCTCCTGGTTGTCATAATCCTGGATGTTATACTCGAACATAGTCCATTCAACAGGAGCTTCTTCATAAGGGCTTTCGCTGATAATACTAAAGTCTTCGATACTGTTTCCGGTGTTTGAAATTCCAATATTGAATCTTTCCAGCCCATATTCATCTGTAACTGATTTAACCCAAATTGTTAAGGTAGAGTTTTCGCCAAGTTGAATTTTTGGAGAAATAAGCCAATCGTCATTAGGCACATCTCTTGCGGCAAAGCAGGCTGCATACTTGTCGCCTGATCTTGGTTCCCATATACCTGTTAGTGGCGGGTCAGTGT
>PWND01000032.1 GCA_003557965.1 Bacteroidales bacterium
TCAGTTAATGACCTTTTAAGAAAATAGCATCGGTAGATGTTTTTTTTAAAAAATTATTTTAGGTTAAGATATGTAATTATATTTTAACCTTTTTTTTACGCATAATTTTTTGGTTTTTTCTATTTTATATGAATATATTTTTTAGTTTTGCCTTCTGAAAAAATAAAAACCTAAAACAAAAAACTATGACAGAAACAAAACACAAGACATTACGTGATTCAGCCGCACTAAGATGGGTGGCTATGATCCTGATTAGTGGTTTAATGTTTGCAACTTACTATTTCCAGGATTTTTACTCTGGGTTAAGAGACTTGCTTGAGGTTGATTTTGGAATTAACAGTGAGCAATTTGGTAGAATGCTTGGCCTTACAACGATTGCCAATTGGTTCGGTATGATTATCGTTGGCGGTATTATTCTGGACAAATGGGGTATCCGGTTAGCTGGATTTGTTTTTGCAGGTATTGCCACATTAGGAGGGTTAATATCAGCATTAACAGCTTCAGAAATAATCTTTCAGGATAACACATTATTAGGGCTAATACTTGGCCGTGTATTCTTTGGAATTGGACTTGAAGTTTGCTGTGTAATTTCTATGCGAACAATTGTTAAGTGGTTTAAAGGATATGAAGTTGCACTTGCAATGGGTATTAATATGGGATTCGGACGTTTAGGTTCTGCCCTTGCTATTGCTATATCTTTTGATATTGCCGGTGGTACAGTATCTCCTGCTGTAACTTTTGCTGCAACGCTAATCGGCATTTCATTCATAATGTTTGCAATCTACACTCTGCTTGATTATAAAATTGATCAGCAAGACAAGAGAGTTGCTGAACCCGAAGCTGAAGGCAGCCCTGAAACTGCTGCCCAAGCCAAAGCAGATACATCAGAAGACTTTAAGTTTTCAGACCTTGTAAAGTTAGCGAAAAACAGCTCATTCGTTTATATAACCCTGTTATGTGTTGCTTTCTATTCTGCTGTATTCCCATTTATTCAATATGCACCTGACCTACTGGTAAATAAGTTTGGTTTCTCATATAGTTTGCCTGAAGGAGGTTCGGTTATTTTGTTTGGCAGTGAAGCACTCGGTAACACACTTGTTTACGTAGTTGTATTCTTATTTGCATTAGGATTTACACTTATTCCAAATAACATCAATAAAGGAAAAGGCCTTGCAAGGCTTATAATATTTGCACTTTTTGCTGTTATTGTTTACTATAACCGTGATTTTATTAGTGTATGGCTGGAAAACGGCCCCAAAACCGCTGCACTGATTCCTTTAGGTACCATCATATTTACCCCGATATTCGGTAGTATGGTGGATAAAAAAGGTAAGGCAGCATCTATTATGATGCTCGGGGCATTCCTGCTAATTTTTGCTCACTTATCCATTTCTTTGGGACAGCACCCGATATTTGCATATCTAGGACTGTTAAGCCTTGGAGTTGCATTCTCCCTGTTACCTGCAGCAATGTGGCCGTCAGTTTCAAAAATTGTTGCTGAAAACCGCTTAGGTACAGCATACTCAACAATGTTTACTATCCAAAACTATGGCCTGGGTATTTTCTTCTGGGGAATCGGAGCACTATTACTTGCTGTTCCTGTGAATAAGGAAACAAAAAATGCCCTTGATGAGCAAAGAGCAAGACTGGTTGTTGAGGAAAGACTTGAAGGAGAAGAAAGAGAGCAAAGACTTAAGGAAGTAACTGCTGAGTTTGATGAAATTGCAAACGATGTTCTTGTAAGGCTTAGAAAAGATAATGATATGAAAGAAAAAGAATGCGATGCAGAAGCCAAAAAAGAATGTAACGATGATAAGGAAAAGAAACATGACAGCAACAAAGAATTCCTTTCAACACTTAAAGAAAACTTCCTCGAGGATGCAGTTTCTCCTGAAGATATGATAGGCCTTTCTGAATTATTAAAGAAAGAAATCGAAAAAGTAGAAGCTAAACTTACAGTTTCTGATACTCGCACAAAAGAAGAAGTTATTGAATATCTTGATAACATAACTGAAAAAATACTTGCAAAAACTCATAAGGATACTGAAATTCATAAGGATACTGAATGTGAAGATGATAAAGATTTAACTGAGAAATATCCTGAGGAGTATATTGCAACTAAAGAACTACTTGAATACCTTAGGAATCAATTAGTAGAGCATGGTTACCTGACTGGTGGACAAATAAGTCAAGTTATCACACTTATGCAGGCAACTGAGCAATTAGACTACTATGACTATACAATTCCTATTTTGATGCTTGTAGTTTGTGGTTTGATTTCTATTTTCCTTGCTTACAAACTCAAGAGAGCTGATAAAAAGCAAGGCTTTGGATTAGAGCTTCCGAATGTTGACGACAAAAAAGACAAGAAAGAAGAAGAATAATCCTTCATAAAAACCAAAAAAAAGCCCGTATAAGTTATGCGGGCTTTTTTTTTGCTAAAATTATAAATTTGGTTGGTTTTCCTTACCAATGAATTATATAGTATATGTATAACAAGCTTATATAATACCAAATAAATCATACAGTAGTATTATGAATATAAAACAAAATCAAAAAATTTTTGTTATTTTTATAATACTAATTATAACAAAATGCGAAACTATATTTTACGAAACATAGCGTTAATACTATTACTGGTAATAATATCGGGAAATCAACTGGCTGCAAACACAACACCTTATAAAAACAGCAATTTTATAACTATAGACGATGTATTGTTGCATTACAGGCATTGGGAACCATTAACAGATAGTATTAAGGGAAATCTGTTCTTTGTTCACGGCTTTGGTGGGTCAACTTTTTCCTGGGAAAAAGTTTCGGATACATTAGCATCAATAGGATATTATGTTGTGGCAATAGACGTACCTCCATTTGGCTACAGTGACAAATCACCTGAATTAAATCAGTCAATTTCGGCAAAAGCTGATTTGCTAAATCAGTTTTTAGAGCAAGTATATCCCGGAAATTTGTGGCATTTGGCCGGGCACTCAATGGGTGGTGGCGTTGTTCAGGCTATGGCTCTGCTAAATCCGGACAAATTTAAAAGTGTAGCCTTTGTAAATGCGGCATTGTTTTCACAAATATCAAAAGGGGAATCATTAGTAGAAGGAAATTATTTAAGAACTTTATTCGCAAGCATTGCAGAAGATTTTATTAACAACTGGGTTATTTCCGAAGCTATGATAGAGCGGCAATTAAGTTCAGCTTATGGTTCTGCCCCTACAAAAGAAGAAATAGAAGAGTATATTGAACCTTTAAAATTACCGGGAACTGCAACTGCAATTATCAGTGCATCTCACTACAGCTTTGAAATTTATGACTTAAATGCTGCTGATATTTCAATACCCTGGATTGCAATTTGGGGGGAAAATGACAGCTGGGTGCCATTTAAGTCACAAAAGAATATTTTATCAAAGATGAACCCAGAGGTAAATATCGCTATTATTGATGATTGTGGGCATAACCCAATGGAAACACATAGCGAAGAGTTTTTGAAAATTTGGTTAGACTTTCTTAATAATTAAAAACTAAACCTCACCTGTGCCTTAATTTCACTTCTGGCACTAATGACAAAAACAAGCACAACGCTATAAGTCAACCTCTTACATAACACCCCTAAATCCCCTAAAAAGGACTTTCTATACTAACATTTTTAGTTCTGTTCCTCTTTATGCACCAGAGGGTTAAAAGCACCTGTCATGCCGCGCGAATGCGCGGCATCCGGCAACTTACAGGAAATGCTTGGCAATACCTCCTGCAAACCTCCTTGAATGCCACGAAATTTCCCGAAAGCAAATGTATTAATGAGCAAATGAGCAAATTAGTTAATTAGGAAATTGGTGGATTGGGAAACTGGTTGATTGGTTAATGTGTAAATTGATTTATTAGCTAAAAAGCTATAGGATTAAAGATCTGAGGATTGAAGAAAAACAATTGGCCTTCGGAGTTTTACCGGAAGAA
>PWND01000047.1 GCA_003557965.1 Bacteroidales bacterium
AAATACAGCTATCCCGCCAATCAAATACTATTTATAATATACTAAATCAAGTAACCCGCCAAACAGGCTATTTCTTTATATATGACAGTGATATCGTAGAGAGTGATAAAGAAATACGTATTGATAGAACAAGATCAAGCCTGTATGATTTTATAAACGAAATACTTATTAAACCGGGTTTAAGCTTTAAAGTCATTGAAAGCCACATTTTAATATATAGCCCGGTTGCTAATAAGCCTGAGCCTGGAGAACAAGTTCCGGATAAAGACTTTATTATTTTAAGAGGCAGAATATTAGATAGTGAAACAGGCAAGCCTTTGCCATATACAAGCATAAGTATTAGTAATACATCAAAGGGAATTACTGCTAATGCTGATGGTATATATAACCTTAGGCTGCCGCATAAGTATAAAAATGACACTATTGTTTTTTCCTATTTAGGATATAAAACCCGTTCTTTACCCATAAGCATTCTTAAACGAGGTTTTACTGATGTTGCACTTGAGTTTTACTTTTTATCATTACAAGAAATTGTTATTTCATCATTTATTCCTTTAAATGTGCTTAATAAGGCTATTGAAAGCAAAAGAAGCAACTACCCTGTAACGCCGGCAAATTACATTAGCTTTTATCGTGAAGGAATTTTTATTGAGGATGATGTAATGCAATATACTGAGGCTGTGCTTAAAGAATATGTACCACCTTTTTTTAGCCCTGACAGAGAGATGATAACTCTTCTGCAATCAAGGAATTTTAGTAATATAAACAGGGAGGATACTTTGGTATTTAAACTGAAAGCAGGCCTTGAGGGGGCTGTAAAAATGAATGTAATAAAAAATATTCCTGATTTTCTTGATAGCGAGCAAATGAAATACTATGATTACACACCGGCCGGTATTATTTCAATTGACGATAATTATGCTTATGCAATAGATTTTGAGCAAAAAGAACATATAAGAACAGCCTTGCATAAAGGAACAATTTATATAGATAAAGACAGCTACGCTATTTTAAGTATTGAATTTGAAATAAATCCAAGGTATATAAGTAATATTCAACGCAGATTTATCCCCAACCCAAACCCCAAATATTCTATCAATATCAGGAATGCTCAGTATTATGTTAGTTATCGAAATATTGATGGTTTATATCATCTTAACCACGTTAAAGGAGAACTAAACTTCAGGGTAAGGCCAAGGAACAGGATTTTCAGCAAAAATTATAAAGTATTTTTTGAAAAAGCAGTTGCACAAGTAGAAACTGAAAATGTTCGCAGACTCAGAAGGAGAGAAGCTATTAAAAGAAATATTATACTCGCCGAACAGGAGTATAAATACGATTATGACTTTTGGGGAGGCTATAACGTAATAATACCCGAAAAAGAAATAAGCAAAGCATTGCAACGTATTAACCATAAAATTGAAAGCCAGATTTTTGAATAATTTGTTTTATTTTGTGTTTAATACAAATAATTAAACTAAATACCTTATTTTTGTGATGTTTCTTTATAAATCATGAGAAAATAGAAATTAATAATAAAAGGCTATAAACCTTTTTAAATGTTGATTGTTATTA
This sequence comes from Bacteroidales bacterium, assembly GCA_003557965.1. Taxonomy (GTDB): domain Bacteria; phylum Bacteroidota; class Bacteroidia; order Bacteroidales; family UBA7960; genus PWND01. Next base: position 1,576 of record PWND01000047.1, read on the forward strand.
ACAATATATAAGTTAGTTGTTTTTCCTGTTTTACATTTGTAAACAATAGTATATGAGATTTTATAAAATTCCGGTATTTTTGGCCAATGAAGCATGCCCCAATATGTGCATTTTTTGCAATCAATATGCTATTGCAAGCCAGGAGGATATTCCCAGGCCTGAACAATTACCGGGATTGTTTGATAAGCATTTTCATACGTTTAAAAAACCTGAAAGAATAGTTGAGGTAGCGTTTTTTGGTGGAAACTTCACAGGTCTAAATATTGAAAAACAAAAAAAATATCTTGAAGTAGCTTTAAAATATCTAAATGAAGGACTGATAAACGGCATACGTATTAGCACCAGGCCGGATTATGTGGATGAAGAAAGACTTACATTGCTAAAAGAGATGGGAGTATCAGCAATTGAGCTGGGTACACAGTCAATGGATGAAACAGTACTTAAAATCTGTAAACGAAACCATACTCCGGAAGATTCAATTAAAGCTGCTGAATTAATAAAAAGCTATGGAATTGAGCTTGGTATGCAAATGATGACAGGCTTGCCGGGCGACAATGATGAAAAAAGTATTTTTACTGCTAAAGAAATTGTCAGGTTAGGTGCAAAAACAACCAGGATTTACCCATGTCTGGTCGTAAAAGGCACAGAGCTTGAAACTATATATAATAATGGCAAATATAAGCCGCAATCGCTTGATGAAGCTATAAAGTTATCTGCCAAACTGGTAAGCATTTTCGAAGATAATAACGTTAACGTTTTGAGAGTGGGATTGCATCCAAGTGAAGGCTTTATAAGAGGGGAGGAGCTTGTAACCGGCCCTTTTCATCCTGCTTTTGGCGAACTGGTAAGATCTGTAATGTGGTACCAGCGATTTAAAAACTCTACTTTCCCTGATGTTGAGGAAATATGCATAACTGTAAACCCAAAGTGCCTGAATGCTGCAATTGGGCATAGTGCTTGTAATAAAAATTGGTTAAAAAAGAAGTTTAGCAAAGTAGTTTTTAAAACTGATAAAAACGTTAGCCCCAAAGAGTTTTATGCTTATCCTTGTTGATAAAAAAATACCCGAAAAAGCTAAACTTAGCCTGCAAAGTTTTGGAGAAGTTGTTTTATTTGAAACTGAAGATATTACATATAAGGCAATCAGCGGACATCCGGATGTTTTCATTTGTAAATGTCCTGAAAAGCTTATTATTGCTCCAAATACACCAAATATCTATATTGATATTTTAATCAAAAATAATATAAAGTTTACAAATGGAAACAAGCATATAGGTTTGAAATTTCCGGGATCTGTATATTATAATGCATTAGTAACTGACAAGTATATTATTCATAATGAGAAATATACAGATGAAACTATCATTTCAGAAAATTCCGGCAAGGTGTTTATAAACGTAAAACAAGCATATACAAGATGCAATACAGTAGAAATCAATAGTATATTCTTTACATCTGACAAAAGTGTTTATGAAATACTTAAAGAAAAGCGAGAAAAAGTAATTTATGTAAATCCTGAAAAAATAGTTCTGGAAGATTTCAAAAATGGATTTTTTGGTGGTTGCTGTGGAGTTTTTGATTATAAATTGTTTGTTTGCGGAAAACTGGATAATTTAGATAATTTTGAAAAAAATCAAATTTATGATACAGGTATAGAAATTATAGAATTATATGATGGGCCTTTATATGATATTGGTAGTATTTTATTTTTGAAGTGATTTATAAAAATTACAATTATATGTCGCTGAGAATCTAATATTTTAAATTTTCATGATAAATAGCCCGTAATATTTAATTTTCACAAACATTTATCTTAAAATAAAACATAGAAATATTGTTTAGTAATATATTACACTCAAGAAAATAACCCGGCTTTAAAGAACGCTTAAACTAAAGAAGAAACAAATAAATGTCCTATAATTAATATTATGTTAAATGGAAATTATTTGATTGTCACATCCTTTCTCATTGTTTTAAACTATATAATAACACATTGCATCCTCCCTTTTTAAAATTTCAATAGATTAAATGATATTCAGAATTAACAATGATTCTTTTACATCATTAATTACTTATGAAAATCGTTGTACAACTTTACCTCTCTCTTTTCTATTCCTGAGTCCGGATGAGTTTTTCATTAATTTTATAACGCTCTTTTATTCTTTGATTTACACATTTTGTTTTTGCAAAGCGGGTGTCCTGTCCGGAAAACTGGATTGCGCTGGCAACCAAGTTTAATCACCTTACAAACCACATCTCGCAGCGCTAATGCTTTGCTTACACTTTATCCCCGGGGCTTCACCCCGGGCTACCGATATTTCGCTCCTGACGGAGCTTTGGTGCGGTGCGATTACTTCAG
>PWND01000058.1 GCA_003557965.1 Bacteroidales bacterium
AAGGCATATAAGGAAATATAAGGTAAAATCTTGTCTGCAAACAGGCCAAGCCGGTGGACAGGCCAAGTCCTGTCCCTGTAAATATTTATTCAACCAACACAAAAGCCGCCCAGAAAAACGGGTCATATTTTTGGCGCATTTCTCTTTGAGTTTCATTGAATGCTAATCTTACATTATTTGTTGTCAGTAATTTGCGATAGAATGTTTCCATAAACTCAACGGTTTCTTTATCAGGAACTTGCCACAGGCTCATTATTATATTGTTTACACCTGCCATTTTGAAAGCGCGCTGCAATCCATACACGCCTTCGCTGCCTCTTATATCGCCAAGGCCGGTTTCACAAGCTGAGAGAACAACAAGCTTTGTATTTTGCAGGTTCATATTCGATACCTCATGTGCTGTTAACACACCATCCTGCCTCAATGCGTCTCTTTCCTCGTCATTCCAAACATCATTTGCTCCGGCAAATACCAGCCCCGAACGCATTAAGGGATTAGGGTTTTTAATAAAACTCCATACCCCAAAACCACTTTCTCCACCACGAAATGCAACCTCTCCAAGTGTTACTTCACGAGGTTTTCTTTCTTCTGATTTCGAAGGATCAGGATAAAAGAAACCATGAGTAGCAATATGTAAAACATCCATACCCGGGGATATTTCCTTAAAAATATCTTCTGTTGCTTCACTCCCAATAAACAATCTTGTGTCAACATCTGATTCTTTCAATATTTCTGAAAGTTTTTCAGCTTCATGTTTCGTTCCATCAAGAAATGTCCATATTCTTTTTTGAGTATTTGGAGTATTGTAATCTATCCCACCAAAAATTGCGATATTGTTAAATGATAAACCTAAATAATCTGTTTCTCTAATTTGCGATGTGCTCGAAACAAGATTAATATTGTATAAATCACAAAGGAATTCATTTCTCTCATTTGAAATAGCGGCGAAACTTAATTTATGCAATAGTCCGGTTGGGGCAATATATATTGTGTTAATATCATTTAAATGTTTTTCTATAGGTTGCCATACTAAATCATATAAAGAAGCTGCATGAGATGTTCTAATTCCATTTTTACCATATACATCATTTACATATTGCATATTGTTATCTGCAAAAACATCCAGTACCTCTGTGGCCTCACTTTCTTCAAATAAAGTAACAATTTGCGGATAGTCATAATTACTTCTATTGATAATTGCGATATATATAATACTATCGGTAATATTCTTTCCAAGCCCGTATTTGAATGAAGCAAATTCAACAGCAACTTCATCAGGCTTCAATTTTGCCTGAACATCCTGCCATTTTACCCCGGTTAATCTATTAACCTGATTAAATGCACTTGATAAGCGATTAAGTTCTCCCTCAAGATTATTTGCGGCTAATTCAATATCTTTAAGATCACTGCTTCTTTCAGAAATTGGCAATGAGTATTGCCTTGAAAGCTCAGTACGTATTTTTAACCATTCGTCATATTTTTCAAGAGCTATGCTGTCGCCACTATTTAAGATTGTTTGTCGCATTTCTATACCGGATTGCAATATCATACCTTTAGTTGCAAGTTCAAGATTGTAAGCATCTTTGCCAACTTCAGGCGTGTTCTCAACATTTTCCAGGAAAAAGCTATGATAGTAATTGATATTATTGGAAATTCTATTAATAAAACTCTCTTTTTCATATTCTGAGAGAAAGCTAAACAAACGCTCTATGTTTATAAAGTCATTGTCAATACTTTCATTGAACATTGGAAAAGCTTTATCATATTCTCCCATTGAAACATATAAAGATGCCAGATAAAGCAGACTCATTCCATACTCTTGGTGTTCTTTGCCAAGTGATTTTTCAGTGTTTTCCAAAGATTCAATAAACAAGGGCAGAGCTTTATCATATTCTCCAAGATTATGATATGCAGTGGCCAGGTTATTTAGCCTTACACCATATCCTGAATGGTCTTTGCCAAGAACCACTTCAGCAAGCTCCAAGGCTTCAAGCAAAATTTGAAGGGATTTTTCATATTCACCCATGCCCTGATAAATCAAACCTAAAAGATTCAGGCAGTTTCCATAGACGTCATGATATTTACCCAGAGTATTTTCAATAATCTCCAGAGCTGATTTTGAATACTCCAAAGCTTTATCATATTGCCCTAATCTCCAATAGCTTATCCCAATTTGGTTTTGAATTCTGCCATAAAATGAATGCTCTTTACCAAGAGTATTTGCAAATATTTCTTGTATTTCGAGATAAAGGTTTAATGCTCTTTCATGCTGTCTAATATTTTGATACAAAAGTGCTAATCCATTTAAATGTATTCCATACAAATAATGCGATTTGCCATAGTTACTTTCGGTATTTTTAAGCACCTCATAATATAATGGCAAAGCTTTATCATATTGCCCGAGGCCATTATACAAAGCTGCCAAATTATTTAAGCGTCTGCCATATTCTCTGCTATCTTTTGAAATAGTTTTTTCGGCATTTTCAAGTGATTCAATATATAATGGTAATGCTTCTTCGTATTTGCCCAAGTTGTAATACATAAGAGCCATATTTGACAAATTTGTGCCATATTCTTCATGTTCTTTGCCAAGAATATTTGTCATTATTTCAAGAACTTCTTTATATAGTTTTAAGGCATCATTATATTGTCCTTTATTTGAATAAGCAAAAGCCAGTACTTTTAATAAATCTGCATATTCCAAATGGTCTTTACCATAAACAACTTCAGCGATGGCAATTGCTTCACTTGCATAAGAAACAGATCTATCCAAATCACCTGTTATTCTGTATAAGGCTGCTAAGAAGCTCATGCATTCTATATATTCTGAATTATTTTTTCCAAACGACACCTCTCGTACATTTCGTTCTTTTTCTAAATAGTATATTGATTTTTCATAATCTCTTAATAAGCCATGGACATATGCGGTGTTATTTAGCATTCTTGCATATATAGAATCTGTTTTGCCAAATTCAACTTCAACTATATTAAGAGTTTTTTCTGCGTACACCAATGCCTTTTCATAGTCATTTTGGGTTTCATAAGCAACACGTAATGAATCATAATGCTCCCATGATTGTGAGAATGTTTTCAAAGGAAATACAAATAAAGACAGGAGAATAATCACGGCAAACAATTGTTTGGACTTTAGTATTTGACTTTTAATGTCTTGTAAGTTTCGCAATATCATGTCAGTAAGGTTTTATACAAGTATATAAAATTCAATAATTAGAAAAATAGAGTCCTCGGACAGGCCAAGACCTGTCCCTGTAAATATTTATTCAACCAAAACAAACGCCGCCCAATAAAACGGGTCATATTTTTGGCGCATTTGTCTTTGGGTTTCGTTGAATGCTGTTCTTACATCTCTGTAGTCAAGGAGTTTTGTATAGAATATCTCCATAAACTCAACGGTTTCTTTATCGGGAACCTGCCACAGGCTCATTATAATGTTATTTACACCTGCCATTTTAAATGCTCTTTGGAGTCCGTAAACACCTTCACTGCCTCTAATATCGCCAAGCCCGGTTTCACAGGCAGAGAGAACAACGAGTTGGGTATTGCGCATATTCATATTAGAAACTTCGAAAGCTGTTAATACTCCATCATTATCTGTTCTACCCCAGTCTTCATGCCACACCCTATTTGCCCCGGCAAACACAAGTCCTGAGCGCATCATAGGATTTTTGTTGTTTACAAACATCCAATTACCAAAACCTTCAGAACCGCGGAAATCAACAACTCCTCTTTCTATTACTGCCCTACTAAAAGCTATTTCAGGGTCGGGATAAAAAAAGCCGTGAGTGGCTATATGTAACAAATGAGGCTGATTATCAACATCATAGTATAGCCCTTTTATGCTTTCCTCGCTGGCATTATCACCATAAAATGATAATACATTGATATTGTTGTTGTTAAGCATTTTACGTATAG